>JAEXLY010000322.1 GCA_023444765.1 Pseudomonadota bacterium
CGCCAGCTGCTGCGCACGCTGATCGCACGCCATATCCGCGATGGCGAGCCGGTGGGATCGCAGACCCTGGCGCGGCACGCCGGGCTCGACGTCAGCGCCGCCACCATCCGCAACATCCTCGCCGACCTCGAGGAGCAGGGGCTGCTGGCCGCGCCGCACACCTCGGCCGGCCGGATCCCGACCGCGCAGGGCTACCGGGTGTTCGTGGACTCGCTGCTGCAGGTGCAGCCGCTGTCGGGCAGTGAACTCTCGCGCCTGCGCGGCGAGCTGGCCGCCGGCGGTGGCACCCAGTCCCTGCTGGGCAGCGCCTCGGAGCTCGTTTCGGCGATGACCCATTTCGTCGGCGTGGTCTCGGTGCCACGACGCGAGCAGTTCGCGTTCCGGCACATCGACTTCGTCCCGCTGGACGCGCAGCGGGTGATGGCGATCCTGGTGTTCTCGGACAACGACGTGCAGAACCGGATCCTCCAGACGCGCCGGCCGTTCGAGGCCTCGGAGCTGGAACGGGTGGCCAACTACCTGAACGCGAACTTCGCCGGACGGCCGGTGGCCGATATCCGCGCGACCCTGGTGCGGGAGCTGCAGGCCGCCCGCGACGAGATGGAGGCGCTGCTCTCCCACACCGTCGAACTGGCCGAGCAGGCGCTGGCCCCGGTCGACGGCGACGACATGGTGCTGGCCGGCCAGACCCGGCTGATCGGCGTGCAGGACCTGTCCGACCTCGACCGCCTGCGCGAACTGTTCGAGGCCTTCGCCCGCAAGCGCGAGATCCTGCAGCTGCTCGAGCGCACCATCCGCGCACCGGGGGTGCGGATCTTCATCGGCGAGGAGACCGGGCTGGCGCCGCTGGAGGGCGTCTCCCTGGTGACCGCGCCCTACGCCTCGGGCGGCAAGGTCCTGGGCGTGCTGGGCGTGATCGGGCCCACCCGGATGGCCTACGACCGGGTCATTCCCGTGGTCCAGGCGACGGCCGACCTGCTGGGGGCCGCCTTGAATCCGGACCTGCCGGCCCCATAGCTGCGGGGCCGGCGGCCAGCGACCGCCTCCAACCAGCCAGGACATGACCACGGAACCGATGCAGGATGCCGCGCCCGCGGCCGCAGAACCCCACACCTCCGATGACCGCATCCAGGCGCTCGAGGCCGAACTCGAGCAGTTGCGTGCACAGGTGCTGATCGACCGCGCCGACATGGAGAACCAGCGCAAGCGCCTGGAGCGCGACGTGCGCAACGCCTGCCGCTTCGCGAACAAGCAGCTGCTGGGCGACCTGCTGCCGGTGTTCGACAGCCTTGAGGCCGCGCTCAACACCGCCCCGGCCGAAGACCCCTTGCGCGACGGCGTGGTACTGACCTTGCGCGAACTGACCCGCGTGTGCGGCAACAACGGCCTGGTCGAGGTCGCCCCCGCGCCGGGCGAGGCCTTCGATCCGGAGAAGCACAACGCCATGAGCGCGGTGGAGACCGCCGAGGTGGCTCCGGGCACCGTGTTCCAGGTGTTCCAGAAGGGCTACGTGCTCAACGAGCAGCTGCTGCGCCCGGCGCTGGTCTCGGTCGCCAAGCACGACTGAACCTCCGTCATATGCCCCGCGGCGCTTGAAGCGCGGGCGCCGCAGCCCCAGATACGCACCATCGGCGGCCAGCCGCCATCAGACAAGATTCCAGAGGGAACCCATCATGGCAAAGATCATCGGCATCGACCTGGGCACGACCAACTCGTGCGTGGCGATCATGGACGGCGGCAAGGCCAAGGTCATCGAGAACAGCGAGGGCGACCGCACCACGCCGTCGGTGGTGGCCTACACCAAGGACGGCGAAGTCCTGGTCGGTGCCAGCGCCAAGCGCCAGGCCGTCACCAATCCCAAGAACACCTTCTACGCGGTCAAGCGCCTGATCGGCCGCAAGTTCACCGATGCCGAGGTCAAGAAGGACCTGGGCCTGGTGCCGTACGCCATCATCGAGCACGACAACGGTGATGCCTGGGTGCAGACCAACGACGGCAAGAAGCTCTCGGCGCAGGAAGTCTCCGCGCGCATCCTGGAGAAGATGAAGAAGACCGCCGAGGACTACCTGGGCGAGAAGGTCACCGAAGCCGTGATCACGGTGCCGGCCTACTTCAACGACTCCCAGCGCCAGGCGACCAAGGACGCCGGCCGCATCGCCGGCCTCGACGTCAAGCGCATCATCAACGAGCCGACCGCGGCAGCGCTCGCCTACGGCCTGGACAAGGCCGGCGGCGACCGCAAGATCGCCGTGTACGACCTCGGCGGCGGCACCTTCGACATGTCGATCATCGAGATCGCGGAAGTCGACGGCGAGAAGCAGTTCGAGGTGCTGGCCACCAATGGCGATACCTTCCTCGGCGGCGAGGACTTCGACAAGCGCGTCATCGACTACCTGGTCGAGGAATTCCAGAAGGACCAGGGCATCGACCTGCGCAAGGACCCGCTGGCCCTGCAGCGCCTGAAGGACGCGGCCGAGCGCGCCAAGATCGAGCTGTCGAGCGCGCAGCAGACCGAAGTCAACCTGCCGTACGTGACCGCCGATGCATCGGGCCCGAAGCACCTGAACATCAAGCTGACCCGGGCCAAGCTCGAGGCGCTGGTGGACGACCTGGTGAAGAAGACCATCGAGCCTTGCAAGGTCGCCCTGAACGACGCCGGCCTGCGCGCCAGCGACATCAGCGAGGTGATCCTGGTGGGCGGCCAGACCCGCATGCCCAAGGTGCAGCAGGCCGTGGCCGAGTTCTTCGGCAAGGAGCCGCGCAAGGACGTGAACCCCGACGAGGCCGTGGCCATCGGCGCGGCGGTGCAGGGCGGCGTGCTGGCCGGCGAGGTCAAGGACGTGCTGCTGCTCGACGTGACCCCGCTGAGCCTGGGCATCGAGACCCTGGGTGGCGTGTTCACCAAGATCATCGAGAAGAACACCACCATCCCCACCAAGGCCTCGCAGACCTTCTCCACCGCCGAGGACAACCAGTCGGCCGTGACCGTGCACGTGCTGCAGGGCGAGCGCGAGCAGGCCCGCTACAACAAGTCGCTGGCCCGCTTCGACCTGACCGGCATCGAGCCGGCGCCGCGCGGCATGCCGCAGGTTGAGGTCTCGTTCGACATCGATGCCAACGGCATCGTGCACGTGACCGCCAAGGACAAGAAGACGGGCAAGGAGCAGAAGGTCGAGATCAAGGCCGGCTCGGGCCTGTCGGACGAGGAGATCCAGCGGATGGTCGCCGACGCCGAGGCGCACCGCGAGGACGACCGCAAGTTCCACGAGCTGGTCGGTGCCCGCAACCAGGCCGACGCCCTGGTGCACAGCACCCGCAGCGCGATCAAGGACAGCGGCGACAAGGTGCCGGGCGACGTGATCGGCCGCGTGGAGGCGGCGATCGCCGAGGTCGAGACGGCGATGAAGGGCGACGACAAGGCCCAGATCGAGACCCGGACCAAGGCGCTGGAAGAGGCCGCGCAGGCGCTGTTCGCCGCGGCATCGGCCGCCCAGCAGCCTGGCACGGGCGAGCCCGGTGCCGGTGCCCAGGGTGGCGGCGAGGACGTGGTCGATGCCGAGTTCACCGAGGTCAAGGACGATCAGAAGCCGTGATTGGTGATTGGTGATTCGTGATTCGGAGAAGGCGGGGTTTCGGCTCCGCTTTTTCCGTCACGGGTCGCCGGCTGCTCTCGCCTTTCGAATCACCAACAACGAATCACGAATCATCGGCTCATGAAACGCGATTACTACGAAGTCCTCGGCGTTGCCCGCAACGCCAGCGAGGAGGACCTGAAGAAGGCCTACCGCCGCTGTGCGATGAAGCACCATCCGGACCGCAATCCGGGCGACAAGGCCGCCGAGGCCGCGTTCAAGGAGTGCAAGGAGGCCTACGAAGTGCTGTCGGACGGCGGCAAGCGCCGCCTCTACGACCAGCATGGCCATGCCGCGTTCGAACACGGCATGGGCGGGGGCAATGCCGGTCCGGGTTTCGGGCCGGACATGGGCGACATCTTCGGCGACATCTTCGGCAACATCTTCGGCGGCGGCGCCGGTGGGCGTGGGCCCCGCCGCGGCGCCGATGTCGGCTACGTGATGGAACTCGACCTCGAGGAGGCGGTGAGCGGAGTCGAGAAGCGCATCGAGATCCCGACCCTGGCCGAGTGCGATGCCTGCGACGGCACCGGTTCGGAGGACCGCAAGCTCGAGACCTGCGCCACCTGCCATGGTCGTGGCCAGGTGCGTTTCCAGCGCGGCATCTTCTCCATGCAGCAGCCGTGCCCGCACTGCCATGGGCGTGGCCAGACCATCGCCAATCCCTGCCAGGCATGCCACGGCAACGGCCGCATCGAAGAGGAGAAGGTGCTGTCGGTCAAGGTGCCGGCCGGCGTGGACAGCGGCGACCGGATCCGGCTGGCGGGCGAGGGTGAAGCCGGCCCGGCCGGCGCGCCGCCAGGCGATCTCTACGTGGAAGTGCGGGTACGCCCGCATGCGATCTTCGAGCGCGACGGCGACGACCTGCATTGCGAAGTGCCGATCCGTTTCTCCCAGGCCGCGCTGGGCGACACCGTGCGGGTGCCCACCCTGGGCGGCGAAGCCGAGATCCGCATCCCGGTCGAGACCCAGACCGGCAAGGTGTTCCGCCTGCGCGACAAGGGCGTCAGGTCGGTGCGCAGCCGCGCGCCGGGCGACCTGTACTGCAAGGTCGTGGTGGAGACGCCGGTGAACCTCACCAGCGAGCAGCGCGAGCTGCTGGAACGGTTCGAGGCCACGTTCACCGGCGAGAACGCGCGCCGGCATTCGCCCCAGTCCAGCACCTTCCTCGACGGGGTCAGGGGCTTCTGGGACCGGATGGTGTCCTGACACCCGGCCTTGC
>JAEXLY010000342.1 GCA_023444765.1 Pseudomonadota bacterium
CCGCGGCCGAGAGCGTGCGCCTGACCGGCGAGGCCGAGGGCCTGCAGGCACTGGAGCGGGAGCTCGGCGCCGGCCCGGCCGGCATCGACGTGGCGCGTGTGAATGCGCTGCGCGCGGCCATCGCCGACGGCAGCTACCGCGTCGATGCGCAGGCGGTGGCCTCGCGCATGCTCGACCTCGAGCGCCAGCTGGGCGGCTGACCATGGACGCCGCGCTCGCCGCCGACCATCCGCTCGAGGCGCTCGAACGCGCCCTGGACGCCGAGCGCAGGGCGCTCATGGACAACGACGTGGATGCGCTGCTGGCTTCGACCGCCGCCAAGCTCGAGGCCCTGCGCCGCGCCGAGTCGGCGCCGCCGGGCCTGGAGGCCGCCGCGCGGCTCGAGGCGCTGCGCCTGCAGAACCAGGCCAACAGCGTGCTGCTTTCGCGCCGCCGCCGCGAGGTGGGCTGGGCGCTGCGCCATATCGGCCGCGTCGAGTCCACCGGCGTGTACGATTCAAGGGGACAGGCGGGCGCCCGGCACCAGGCCCGCTGCCTCGGAGTGGGATGAGCGGATACGGCGAAGACCGACAGCAGGACCGGAACCTGGCGGCAAGCGGGCCGGATCTCGACTGGGCGTTCCGTACGTCCGACAACGCGGTGATGCTGCTCGACGGCGAGCGCCGCGTCCTCAACGCCAATCCCTCCGCGCGCAGCCTGGTGGAGCGCGCGCTGCCGGGCCAGGGTCCGGACGGACTGCTGGCCCTGCTGCCGGCCGATGCCTGGCGGCAGGCCCGCGCCAGCGGCCGCTGGGCGGGAGAGGTGGCCATGCCCTCGGGCGTCGTGCTCGAGATCGTGGTCTGCAACGGCCTCGGCCAGGGCGAAGGGGTCGACCGCCACCTGGTCACCTTCGGCGACGTGTCCCAGCGCAATGCGCGCCAGATCGAACTGCAGCAGCGGCACGACGAACTGCAGGCCGCGCACCGGCGCCTGGCCGGCACCCAGGAACAGCTGCTGCAGTCGGAGAAGATGGCTTCCATCGGCCTGCTCGCGGCCGGGGTGGCGCACGAGATCAACAACCCGATCGGCTACGTGCATTCCAACCTCGGCACGCTGCAGGAGTACATGGCCGCGCTGTTCGCCCTGATCGAATGCCAGGACGAGGCGCTGCAGTCGTCCGACCCGGTCGCGGCCCGCGAGGAGGTCCGCGCCCAGCGCGACCGCCTGGACATCGACTTCATCCTCGGCGACCTGCCCAAGCTGATGGCCGAGTCGCGCGAGGGCATCGAGCGCGTCACCAAGATCGTGCAGGACCTCAAGGAGTTCTCCTACGTCGGCCGCGGCGAACCGATGCGGCCTTCGGACCTGCACAAGGGCCTGGAGTCCACCCTCAACATCGTCTGGAACGACCTCAAGTACAAGGTCCGGGTGGAGAAGCACTACGGCGAGCTGCCGCTGGTCGAATGCCACCTGTCGGAGATCAACCAGGTGCTGATGTGCCTGCTGATCAACGCCGGGCAGGCGATCGAACACCGCGGCACCATCGACATCGCCACCGGCGCCGAGGAGGGCGAGGCCTGGATCAGCATCGCCGACAGCGGCTGCGGCATCCCGCCCGAGGCGCTGCCGCGCATCTTCGATCCGTTCTACACCAGCAAGCCGATCGGCCGCGGAACCGGGCTGGGCCTGGCGATCGCCTACAGCATCGTGTCCAAGCACCACGGCCGCATCGAGGTCAGCAGCGAGGTCGGCGTGGGCTCGACCTTCCGGCTGGTGCTGCCGGTGGTGCAGCCGGAGGGAACGGACGCGCAGGACGCACCCGCCGCGCAGGTTCAGTAGCCCGGGTAGGCGCCTTCGGCGTGGCGCTCGTGCGCGCGGAACGCCTCCTCGATGTGGCCGCGCAGTTCGTCGTCGTTCCAGGGCTTGGTCAGGAAGCGGTAGATCGAGCCGCGGTTGATCGCCTCGGTGATGGTGGCCAGGTCGGTGTAGCCCGACAGGATCATGCGCACCGTGTCCGGGTACAGCTCGCGCACCTTGGCCAGGAACTCGGTGCCGCTCATGTCGGGCATGCGCTGGTCGGAGACGATCACCTGCACGGTATTGCTGGCCAGCAGGTCGAAGGCCTCGCGCACGGTGTTGGCGGTGAGCACCTTGTAGCCGTCGCGGCGGAACAGGCGCACCAGCGAACGCAGCATGTTCTCCTCGTCGTCGAGCAGCAGCAGGGTGCGCTCGGGGCGGGTGGCGGCGAAGGCGGAAGGCAGCAGGAAGCGCCGCTGCACCAGCGGCTCGAGCACGTCGGCCGGCAGGGGCGGGCTGAACAGGTGGCCGATGAAGAAGTCGCAGTGGTTGCGGCGCAGGAAGCCCAGCTCGGCTTCGGTCTCCACGCCCTTGGCGGTGAGCTTCATGCCCAGGCGGTGGCCCATGGCGATGATGCCGCGCACGATCGCCGCGCTGCGCGGGTCGCTGTCGACGTTGCGGATGAAGCCGCGGCCGATCTTGAGGCGGTCCAGCGGATACTGCGCCAGCGCCGCGAAGCTCAGCCCGCCCATTCCGAAGTCCTGCACCGCCAGGGTGGTGCCCAGCGCGCGCAGGCCGCCGAGGGTGTCGTGGATGCGGTGCGCGTCCAGCGCCAGCGCGCTCTCGGGCAGTTCGAATTCCATCGAGCTGCCGCGCAGCTGGTGCCGGTGCAGGCGCTCGCCGATCACGTCCAGGCAGTCGGCGCGCGCGAGCAGCAGGCTGTCGATATAGACCGACAGGGTGAGGTAGTCCAGGCCGCGCTCGCGCCACTCCACCAGCTGGCGCATGGCCGCATCGATCACCCACAGGCCGAGCTGGCTGGACAGGCCCGCACGCTCGACCCGCCCCAGGAAGCGGTTGGGCCGCAGCAGGCCGTGATGCGGCGAATCCCAGCGCAGCAGCGCGCTGAAACCGACCAGCCCGCCATCCTGCGCGGCCACCTGCGGCTGGAAGTACAGCCGCATCTCGTTCTTCTCGAGCGCCTCGACGAAGCGCTCGGCGAAACCGCCGTCGGAGTTGGGCTTGGCCGCGACGCCCGAGTACAGGCCGACGTTGTTGTGGCCGCCGCGCTTGATATCCAGCAGCGCACGCTCGGCGCTGGCCAGCAGCGCGGCGGCATCGCTGCCGTGTTCGGGAAACACGGCGATGCCGATCGAGACGGTCACCGGCAGCGTGTACGGCGGGATCGACAGCGGTGCCTCCAGCGCGTCGCGGAACAGGTCGGCCAGCGCCTCGCCGTTGGTCTCGCCCTCGCGGTAGGCCAGGCAGGCGATGAACTCGTCGCTCGACAGCCGCCACAGCGAACCGCCGTGCGGCATCGCCTTGCGCAAACGCTGGGCGACCGCGGCCAGCACCTGGTCGCCGACCGCCTCGCCCATGTTGGTGTTGATCAGCTGCAGCATGTCGATGTCGACATGCAGTACCGCCAGGCTGCGGCGGCTGGCGCGCGCGCCGGCCACCGCGGCGGTGAGGCTGGGACCACCCGCGCCCAGGCGGTACAGCGAGGTCACCGGGTCGAGCGGGACGCCGCTGGTTTCGTGGTAGCCGAGGTTCATCCCGGCAGGGTATCCCGTGGACGGGCGCTGTCCACCGTGCCGGAGGCGCCCCTGCGGCCGTCGCGGCGGGCGCTGTACCGCGGGGCCGCCCGGTCAGCCCGCGTCGGGCGGGGATGCGGTGGGGGCGGCCGCCGTGGCCGGGCCCACGTCGATGCGGATGCGGGTGAGATCGCCACCAAGGACCGGTTCCAGCACCAGCCTCACCCGCGACTGCGCACCGCTCCACAGCTGCCTGGTCGTGGTGCCGTCCTGCCGGTGCAGGGCGTGGTACCCCAGCGCGGGCATCCGCTGCTCGTAGAACGCCGCGGCCTCCCCGGGCGGTCCGTAGAAGGCATAGCTGCGGCTGCTGCCGCGCAGGTCGAAGGCCTGGGCCCGCGGCGGCACGGGGATTGCATCGAGCAGTCCCGTCGCCGGGCGGCGGTCCACCACCTGGACGCTGACGGTGAACCCGGAATCGCGGGCCAGGGTTCCCCCGGCCGCGGCGGCAATGGCGAGAGCGAACGCCAGGGGCAGGTGTGGGCGCATGACCGGTCTAACGGCAGGCTGCGCCCGGAACTGTTGCGCCTGCGTCAACGGGATGCCGGAACTGGGCCGGAGGTCACGCCGTGCGCGGCCCGCGCCGCTGGGGTGACGCAATGCGTCAGTCTTGGACCCGCCACGTAAATGTGACCAGGTTCCGGACAAATATTGACGGGATTGGGGTTCCCGCGGATGCGCGAGTGCGGTACAACTTAAATGCGCTGGACGTCACGGATTAGATGCTCAGCTTCTGCGCCGGGGAGCCGTTACCGTCAGGTT
This sequence comes from Pseudomonadota bacterium, assembly GCA_023444765.1. Classification (GTDB taxonomy): domain Bacteria; phylum Pseudomonadota; class Gammaproteobacteria; order Xanthomonadales; family Xanthomonadaceae; genus Luteimonas. Next base: position 4,350 of record JAEXLY010000342.1, read on the forward strand.
TGGCATTCGATTTGCTTCGAAGGCCGGGTTGCGGTTCGACGGCACCTGCCCCGGGCCCACGGCATCCACATCCTTCGGAGACCAACGCCAATGACCCTGTCCAAGTCCCGCCTGCTCCTTGCCCTGTGCGCCTCCCTTGCCGCCGGCAGCGCCTTCGCCGGCCCGTCGCCCCAGCAGGCGTCCTTCCAGGTCACCGCCAACGTCGCCTCCAGCTGCACGGTCAGCGCCACCAACCTGGCGTTCGGCGCCTACGACCCGGCCGACGTCAACGCCGCCGCCCCGCTGGACGCCAGTGGCACGGTGAGCGTGCGCTGCACCCGCGGGACCGCCACCGCCGTGGCCGCGCTCGACCAGGGCAGCAACCCGGCCGCCGGTTCCAGCTGCGCCAACCCGCTGCGGCAGATGAACGGTGGCGGCGCCCTGCGCCTGCGCTACGACATCTACCAGGACGCCGGCCGCGCCGCCCCCTGGGGCTGCGATGCGACCAACACCCAGGCGATCCCGACCTTCACCACCTCGCTGACGCCGGTGCAGCTGACCACCTATGGCCGCATCCCGGCCGGCCAGGACGCCGCGATCGGCAGCTACACCGACACCGTGCAGGTCTCGGTGACGTTCTGATCGTCTGATCGCCCGCGGGGCTGCCACGGCAGTCCCGCTTCCTGCGGGGACTTCCCTTGAGAGCCGACCGACCACGCGCCGGGCGCGCGCTGGCTGCCGTGTGCCTGGCGACCAGCGCGTTGATCGCAGGCGGCGCCATCGCAGCCGAGTTCAGCCTCAATCCGACCCGGGTCCACCTGGACCGGTCGCGCGCGATCGAAACCCTCGTGCTCGGCAACGCCGACCAGCGCCCGCTCAGCTTCGAGGCGTCGGTCAAGCGCTGGCGCATGGCCTCCGACGGCAGCTGGCAGCTCGAACCCAGCGACGAGGTGGTGGTGCATCCGCTGGTGTTCACCGTGCAGCCCGGCGAGCAGGCGCGCCTGCGCGTGGGCACGCTCGACCCGGGCGGCAGCGCCGAACGGGCCTTCCGCATCGAGCTGCAGCAGTTGCCCTCCGGCGGCGGGGACGGGGTGCAGGTGGAAGTGCTCACGCGCCTGAGCGTGCCGGTCTTCGTGCAGCCACCAACGCAGGCCGCCGCCACCGGCACCGCGGGCGCCGGCCTGGCCGCCGCCACGCTGGGCGCGGACGGGCTGCAGCTGACCGTCGCCAACGCCGGCGCGCACTACCTGCCGCCCCAGGAAGCACGGCTGCGCCTGCTGGACGCGGGCGGTAGCACGCTGCGCGAATTGCCGGTCACGGTGGGCTACGTGCTGGCGGGTGCACGCCTGCCGCTGCCCGCGCAGGCCGTGCCGGCAGGCGCCTGCGCCCGGGCCGCACGGGTGGAACTCGAACTCCCCGAATCGGGCGCGACGCTCGCCACCGCGCTGCCAGCCAGTCCGCGCGCATGCGGCGGCTGACGCGGCGCCGCCAGCTTCGATCCGCCGCTGCCGTCGCCCTGCTGCTGGCATCGGCCGCGTTCGCGCAGGCGCGCGACGAGGTGCTGCTGCTCGACCTGTGCCTCAATGCGCGCTGCAGCGGCATCGCCGCGGTGGTGGTGCGCGACGGCGCCGTGCTGGTTGATCGCGAGGCCCTGCTCGCCGCCGGCCTGGACCCCACTGCTCTGCCGGCCGAACGCATCCAGGGCCGCGACTTCGTCGATGCCGCCGCTCTGGGTCGCGGCATTGCGGTGGAGATCGATCGCGACAAACTGCGCCTGGACCTGCGCCAGCGCCCGGCGGACATGCCGCTGCAGGCGATCGACCTGCGCGCGCGCGGCCGGGCCGCGCCGGCGGCGCCGGCCTGGACCGCGTTCGCCAACTACGCCGCGACGCTGGGCGATGGCCGCGACGACAGCCCGGGACTGGACACGCTGTTCGTGGA
>JAEXLY010000343.1 GCA_023444765.1 Pseudomonadota bacterium
GCGCGGCCCCGCCGGGCGCGCCTGGCGCAACCGGCCGGCGAGCGCGGGATGCGCTGCGCTGGCTCGCATGCTGTTCAGTTCCGCGGCGGCGTTTGCTCTGGCGTCGCAGCCGGCGCACCGGAATCATTCCCGCTCGCCTGATTCCTCACGCCCCGGCCCGGTCCGAAGCCGCTTCGGCGGTTTTTTGCAACCTCACGTAGGCGAAGCCAGTGACCCAGACTGCAATCCTCGTCCTCGAAGACGGCACCGTATTCGAGGGCGTTTCCGTGGGCGCGAACGGCCTGTCGGTCGGCGAGGTGGTGTTCAACACCGCCATGACCGGCTACCAGGAAGTGCTCACCGACCCCTCGTACGCGCGCCAGCTGGTGACGCTGACCTATCCGCACATCGGCAACACCGGCTGCACCGACCAGGACGACGAGGCCGGCACCGTGTGGGCCGCCGGCCTGATCGTGCGCGACGTGCCGCGCCGCCCGAGCAGCTGGCGCAGCCAGGTCGCACTGCCGCAGTGGCTGCACGCCCGCGGCATCGTCGCCATCGCCGGCATCGACACGCGCCGCCTGACGCGCCTGCTGCGCGAGCGCGGCTCGCAGAACGGTGCGCTGATGGCGGGCGGGATCGACGTCGACAAGGCGGTGGAAGCGGCGCGCAAGTTCCCCGGTCTCAAGGGCATGGACCTGGCCAAGGTGGTGACCACCGAGGCGCCCTACGCCTGGAGCGAGGGCCGCCTGGACCTGGACAGCGGACAGTTCGTGCGTGCGCAGCCGCGCTTCCGCGTGGTCGCCTACGACTACGGCGTCAAGCGCAACATCCTGCGGATGCTTGCCGAACGCGGCTGTGAACTGACCGTGGTGCCCGCGCAGACGCCGGCGTCCGAGGTGCTGGCGATGCGGCCGGACGGAGTGTTCCTGTCCAACGGGCCGGGCGACCCGGAACCCTGCGACTACGCCATCGCCGCGATTCGCGAACTGATCGTGAACAAGGTCCCGGTATTCGGCATCTGCCTCGGCCACCAGCTGCTGGCGCTGGCTGCGGGCGCGAAGACGATGAAGATGGCCAACGGCCACCACGGCGCCAATCATCCGGTGCAGGACCTCGACTCGGGCCGGGTGATGATCACCTCGCAGAACCACGGCTTCGCCGTGGACGAGACCAGCCTTCCGGCCAACGTGCGCGTGATCCACCGCTCGCTGTTCGACGGCACCAACCAGGGCATCGAACTGACCGACGCGCCGGCGTTCTCGTTCCAGGGCCACCCGGAGGCCAGTCCCGGTCCACAGGATGTTTCCCCGCTGTTCGACCGCTTCGTCGCGTCGATGGCCCAGCAGCACGCAGAGAAGCACTGATGCCGAAGCGCAACGACCTCAAGACCATCCTCATCATCGGCGCCGGCCCGATCGTCATCGGCCAGGCCTGCGAGTTCGACTTTTCCGGCGCGCAGGCGTGCAAGGCGCTGCGCGAGGAGGGCTACCGGGTGGTGCTGGTCAACAGCAACCCGGCGACGATCATGACCGACCCCGAGATGGCGGATGCGGTCTACATCGAGCCGATCAACTGGCAGACGGTCGAGAAGATCATCGCCAAGGAGAAGCCCGATGCGCTGCTGCCCACCATGGGCGGCCAGACCGCGCTCAACTGCGCGCTGGACCTGGCCGACAACGGCGTGCTCGAGAAGCACGGGGTCGAACTGATCGGCGCCAGGCGCGAGGCCATCCGCATGGCCGAAGACCGCGAGCTGTTCCGCGTGGCGATGGCCGAGATCGGCCTGGAGTGTCCGAAGGCCGAAGTCGCGAAGAACTTCGAACAGGCGGTCGAGATCCAGGCCAAGGTCGGCTACCCGACCATCATCCGCCCGAGCTTCACTCTCGGCGGCAGCGGCGGCGGCATCGCCTACAACCGCGAGGAGTTCGAGGAGATCGTCAAGCGCGGCCTCGAGCTCTCGCCGGTGGGCGAAGTACTGGTCGAGGAGTCGGTGCTGGGCTGGAAGGAGTTCGAGATGGAGGTGGTCCGCGACACCGCGGACAACTGCATCATCGTCTGCTCGATCGAGAACCTCGACCCGATGGGCGTGCACACCGGCGACTCGATCACCGTCGCCCCGGCGCAGACCCTCACCGACAAGGAATACCAGCGCCTGCGCGACGCCTCGATCGCGGTGCTGCGCAAGATCGGCGTGGATACCGGCGGCTCCAACGTGCAGTTCGGCATCAATGCCCAGACCGGCCGGGTCGTCGTCATCGAGATGAACCCGCGCGTGTCGCGCTCCTCTGCGCTGGCGTCCAAGGCCACGGGCTTTCCGATCGCCAAGGTCGCCGCCAAGCTGGCGGTGGGCTATACGCTCGACGAACTTCGCAACGAGATCACGGGCGGCAGGACGCCGGCCTCGTTCGAACCGTCGATCGACTACGTGGTCACCAAGATCCCGCGGTTCGCCTTCGAGAAGTTCCCGCAGGCCGATGCACGCCTGACCACCCAGATGAAGTCTGTGGGCGAGGTGATGGCCATGGGCCGCACCTTCTCCGAATCGGTGCAGAAGGCGCTGCGTGGCCTGGAAACGGGCAAGGTCGGCTTCGACCCCACCGGCCTGGACCTGTCCGACGAGGCCGACCTCGCCACCCTGCGCCGGGAGGTCAAGGAGGCCGGCCCCGAGCGCCTGTTCTACCTGGCCGACGCGTTCCGCGCGGGCATGTCGGTGGACGAGGTGTACGCGCTGTCCTTCGTCGATCCGTGGTTCCTCGACCAGATCGAGGACATCGTCGCGGCGGAGAAGGATCTTGCGGCGGCGGGCATCGACGCCCTGGACGGCGCGCGCCTGCGCGCGCTCAAGCGCATGGGCTTTTCCGACGCGCGCCTGGCGCAGCTGGTGGGCACCGACGAATCGGCGGTTCGCGCCCTGCGCCGCGCCCACGGCGTCAAGCCGGTCTACAAGCGCGTGGATTCCTGCGCGGCCGAGTTCGCCACCACCACCGCCTACATGTACTCGACCTACGAGGAAGAGTGCGAGGCCGACCCGACCGCCCGCGAGAAGATCATCGTGCTCGGTGGCGGTCCCAACCGCATCGGCCAGGGCATCGAGTTCGACTATTGCTGCGTCCATGCCGCCCTCGCGCTGCGCGAGGATGGCTTCGAAACCATCATGGTCAACTGCAACCCGGAGACGGTGTCCACCGACTACGACACCTCCGACCGCCTCTACTTCGAGCCCCTCACGCTCGAGGATGTGCTCGAGATCGTGGAACTGGAGAAGCCGAAGGGCGTGATCGTGCAGTACGGCGGCCAGACGCCGCTCAAGCTGGCGCGTGCGCTGGAGGCCAATGGCGTGCCGATCATCGGCACCTCGCCCGATTCGATCGACCTGGCCGAGGACCGCGAGCGGTTCCAGAAGCTGGTCGACCAGCTCGGCCTCAGGCAGCCGCCCAACCGCACGGCCCGCAGCGCAGAGGAGGCGCAGGTGCTGGCGCGCGAGATCGGCTACCCGCTGGTGGTGCGCCCGAGCTACGTGCTCGGTGGACGCGCGATGGAGGTGGTGCATGCCGACAGCGATCTCGCGCGCTACATGCGCGACGCGGTGAAGGTGTCCAACGACTCGCCGGTGCTGCTGGACCGCTTCCTGGACAACGCCGTGGAAGTGGACGTGGACGTCATCGCCGACCAGGACGGCAACGTGCTGATCGGCGGCGTGATGGAGCACATCGAGGAGGCCGGCGTGCATTCGGGCGATTCGTCCTGCTCGCTGCCGCCGTACTCGCTGCCGGCCGAGGTGCAGGACCGCCTGCGCGAGCAGGTGGTGGCGCTGGCCAAGGCGCTGCACGTGGTGGGGCTGATGAACACCCAGTTCGCGGTGCAGACCGAGGAGGACGGCAGCCATACGATCTTCCTGCTGGAGGTGAATCCGCGCGCCTCGCGCACGGTGCCGTTCGTGTCCAAGGCGACCGGCCTGCCGCTGGCCAAGATCGCGGCGCGCTGCATGGCCGGCATGAGCCTGGCCGGGCAGGGGGCGACCAAGGAGATCGTGCCCGGCTACTACTCGGTGAAGGAGGCGATCTTCCCGTTCGCCAAGTTCCAGGGCGTCGACCCGATCCTCGGCCCGGAGATGCGTTCGACCGGCGAGGTGATGGGCGTGGGGCGCAGCTTCGGCGCTGCGTTCGCGCGCGCGCAGGAGGCGGCGGGCATCAAGTCGCCGCCGGAGAGCGGCAAGGCCTTCGTCTCGGTCCGCGATCCGGACAAGAAGCGCGTGTTGCCGGTCGCCCGCGACCTGGTCGCCCGCGGCTACAGCATCGTCGCGACCGCCGGCACCGCACAGTGGCTGCGCGAGAACGGCATCGAGTGCGAGCAGGTCAACAAGGTGCTCGAGGGCCGTCCGCACATCGTCGACCTGATCAAGAACGGCGAGATCGCCTACATCGTCAACACCACCGAAGGGCGCCAGGCGATCGCGGACTCGTTCTCGATCCGGCGCGAGGCGCTGCAGCAGCGCGTCACCTATTCCACCACCGTCGCCGGCGCCAGGGCGTTGCTGCATTCGCTGGACTTCCGCGGCAGCGGCCCGGTCTGGGCGCTGCAGGAACTGCACGACACCCTGCGCGCGGCCGTTTGAGGAGCTGACACACACATGCGAGCACCCATGACCATGGCCGGTGCGCAGCGACTGCGCGCCGAACTCGATGAACTCAAATCGGTGAAGCGTCCGGCGGTGATCGCCGCGATCGCCGAAGCGCGGTCGCACGGCGACCTCAAGGAGAACGCCGAATACCACGCGGCGCGCGAACAGCAGGGCTTCATCGAGGGCCGGATCCAGCAACTGGAGAGCGAACTCTCGCACGCCGACGTGATAGACGTGGCCAAGCTCGACGTCGGCGACCGGGTGGTGTTCGGCGCCACGGTCACGATCGCCGACGTGGAGACCGACGAGGAAAAGCGCTACCAGATCGTCGGCGACCTGGAGGCGGACATCAAGCTCGGGCTGATCGCGATCTCCTCGCCGGTGGCGCGCGCGCTGATCGGCAAGCACGCCGGCGACAGCATCACCATTGAGGCGCCTGCCGGCGCACGCGAGTACGAGATCGTCGACGTCAGCTACGGCGGCTGACCGCGTGGCGAAAGCGACCCTGCTGCTGCCCGAAGCGCGCCGCCTGGGCACGACCTCGGCGGACATCGCGGCGACGCTGGGGCGCGCGGACGTGGCGGCCGCGCTGGGCGAGGGCCGGCGTGCGCAGCTGCGCCGGCATGTGCAACTGGTGCCGGACCACTGGCCAGTGGCGGCGCTGACCCGCCAGGTCGATGGCGGCGATGCCGCCGGTGCAGCCTGGTTGCGTGCCGATCCTTGCCGCATCCAGCCCGACATCAACGGCGCGCGCCTGCTCGACCATGGCCACACGATGGAGCTCGACGCGGAGGACGTGAAGCAGCTGCTGCCAGCGCTGCGCCCGCTGTTCGGCGACGCCGGAATGCCGATCGACGCGCCCGCCCCCTCGCGCTGGTACCTGCGGCTGGCGCCCTCGACGCCGCTGCCTGCGTTCACCGCGCCCGACGAGGCGCTGGGTACGGACCTGTTCGACCACCTGGCCGCTGGCAGCGAGGGCAGGCGCTGGCGCAGCCTGCTGACCGAGGCGCAGGTGGTGCTGCACAACCACCCGTGGAATGCGCGTCGGCTGGCCGCGGGGAAGCGACCTGTCAACTCGCTCTGGTTCTGGGGCGGCGGCGTACTGCCCGACGCCGTGCGTACGCCCCATGCGCGGTTCCACGGTGGCGACGACCTGGCGCGTGCGCTTGCCGTGGCGGCGGGCGCAGCTGCGATGCTTCCGCAGCGTTTCGAGGAGGGCGAGGGGGACGCGCTGTACGACCTCACCGCGATCCGCGACATGACGGCGCTGGAGGCGGCCTGGCTGCGTCCCGCCCTGGATGCGCTGGGGCGACGGCGGCTCGACGCACTGGTGCTCGACACGGCCGATGGCGGCGTGTTCACGCTCACGCGCGCGCAGCGCTGGCGCTTCTGGCGCCGGCCACGCCCCGACCTCGGCCTGTGATGGCGCCGCGCATCCGGCGACGCGAGTCCCCGCCCGTCGACGGTTGGCCCGCCGCCATGCCGCCGCTGCTGCGGCGCATCTATGCCGCGCGCGGCATCGCCGATCCTGCGCTGGCGCAGCCGCGGCTCGCCCATCTGCCACGACCGGACGGGCTGGGCGGACTGGTCGATGCCGTGCGCCTGCTGGCCGAGGCCATCGCGCGCGGCACGCGCATCCTGGTGGTGGGCGACTTCGACGCCGATGGTGCGACCGCCTGCGCGGTCGCCGTGCGTGGCCTGCGCATGCTGGGGGCGCGCGACATCGTGCACGCCGTGCCCAACCGGATGCTGCACGGCTACGGCCTGTCGCCGGGGCTGGTGGACGAACTGGCCGCGCTGCAGCCCGGCCTGCTGGTCACGGTCGATCACGGCGTGGCCTGCCACGCCGGCGTGGCGGCGGCCAAGGCGCACGGCTGGCAGGTACTGGTGACCGACCATCACCTGCCGGGAGAGGCGCTGCCGCCGGCCGATGCCATCGTCAATCCCAACCTGCGCGGCGATGCCTTTTCCTGCAAGGCGCTGGCCGGCGTGGGCGTGATCTTCTACGTGCTGCTGGCGCTGCGCGGCCGCCTGCGCGACGACGGCGCGTTCTCCGGGCGCGAGGTGCCGGACCTGACGGGGCTGCTCGACCTGGTCGCCGTCGGTACCGTGGCCGACCTGGTGCCGCTGGACGCCAGCAACCGCGCGCTGGTCGCGGCCGGGCTGCGCCGGCTGCGCGCTGGCCAGGGCTGCGCGGGGCTGCAGGCGCTGATCGAGGTCTCCGGCCGCCACGCCGCGACGCTCACCGCAGCCGACATCGGGTTCGCGGTGGCGCCGCGCCTCAATGCCGCCGGCCGGCTCGAGGCCATGTCGCTGGGCATCGAATGCCTGCTCAGCGACGACCCTCGCCACGCGCGCGAACTGGCCGAGCGCCTGCACCAGATCAATGCCGAGCGTCGCGACGTGCAGCAGCTGATGGTCGAGGATGCCGAGGCGGCGCTGGCGCGGCTGCCCTCCCTGGATGGCGAGCCGGCGTTGGCGGCCTGCCTGTTCGATCCGGACTGGCATGCGGGCGTGGTGGGCCTCGTCGCCTCGAAGATGAAGGAACGGCTGCACCGGCCGGTGATCGCCTTCGCGCCCGCGGAGCCGGGCAGCGGACAACTGCGCGGCTCTGCGCGCTCGATCCCGGGACTGCACATCCGCGACGTGCTGGCGGCGGTCGACAGCGCCCACCCGGGGCTGGTCGATCGCTTCGGCGGCCACGCGATGGCCGCGGGGCTGAGCCTGCGGCGCGAGTCTTTCGACGCGTTCGAGCGCGCCTTCGCCGATGCGGTGGGCGCGATGCTCGATCCGGCCCTGCTGCAGGCCGAACTGCTGAGCGACGGCGAGCTGCTGCCCGGCGAGTTCGACCGCTTCCACGCCGAGGCGATCCGCGACGGCGGCCCCTGGGGCCAGGGCTTCGCTGAACCGCTGTTCGACGGCGTGTTCGAGGTGCTGGACTGGAAGACCGTCGGCGAGCGCCACCTCAAACTGCGCCTGCGCGTCGACGGCGTGCGCACGCCGCTGGCGGCGATCCAGTTCGGCGGCTGGACCGGCGATGCGCCGGCCGCGCGCCACCAGCTTGCCTACCGGCTGGTTCCGGACGACTGGCGCGGCGGCAGCGCGATCCAGCTCATCGTCGAGCACCGCCCGCCCGGGT
>JAEXLY010000013.1 GCA_023444765.1 Pseudomonadota bacterium
GCATAATCCCCTGTCCGGGCCGCGCCCTGCGGCCAACCTCCGCCGCTACCAAAGGCCCCCGGACCCATGGCCCGCATCATCGCCATCGCCAACCAGAAGGGCGGCGTCGGCAAGACCACCACCGCCGTCAACCTGGCCGCCGCGCTCGCCGCCACGCCCAGGCGCGTCCTGCTGATCGACCTCGACGCCCAGGGCAACGCCACCATGGGCAGCGGCATCGACAAGCGCGACCTGCCCGCCTCGACCTGCGACGTGCTGCTCGAGGAGGTGCACGCCGAGGACGCGCTGATGGAGACCGCCGAAGGCTACGACCTGCTGCCGGGCAATACCGACCTGACCGCGGCCGAGATCGAGCTGATGGACGAGGAAGGCCGCGAGCAGCGCCTCAAGCGCGCGCTCGAGCCGCTGCGCCCGCGCTACGACTACATCATCATCGACTGCCCGCCGGCGCTGTCGCTGCTCACCCTCAACGCGCTGACCGCTGCCGATTCGGTGCTGGTGCCGATGCAGTGCGAGTACTACGCGCTCGAGGGCCTGACCGCGCTGCTGCAGACCATCGACGCGCTCAAGGCACAGCTCAATCCGGCGCTGGAGATCGAAGGCGTGCTGCGCACCATGTTCGACGTGCGCAACAACCTGGCCAACGCGGTCTCGGCCGAGCTGGTCGAGCATTTCGGCGACAAGGTGTTCCGCACCATCGTGCCGCGCAACGTGCGCCTGGCCGAGGCGCCCAGCCACGGCCAGAGCATCATCGGCTACGACCGCGCCTCGCGCGGCGGCATCGCCTATCTCGGCCTGGCGGGCGAGGTGGAGCGCCATCGCCGCGAACGCGAGGAATCCTCGCGCGAATCCCAGCAGAAGGAAGCGAACGTGACGGAGATCCCGGCATGAGCAACGCCAAGACCGCGCCCGCGAAGAAGCGCGGCCTCGGCCGGGGCCTGGAAGCCCTGCTCGGGCCCAAGGCCGCCGCCGAAGCGCCGAGCCTGGAGGCCGCGCCGGAGGACACCCTGCGCACCCTGCCGGTCGACGCCCTGCGCGCCGGCAAGTACCAGCCGCGGCGGCAGTGGGATGCCGGCAAGCTCAGCGAACTGGCCGAGTCGATCAAGGCCCAGGGCGTGATCCAGCCGATCGTGGTGCGCGCCCTGCCCGACCGCACCTACGAGATCATCGCCGGCGAACGCCGCTGGCGCGCCTCGAAGGAAGCCGGACTTGCCGAGATCCCGGTGGTGGTGCGCGAGGTCGACGACCGCACCGTGGTGGCGATGGCGCTGATCGAGAACATCCAGCGCGAAGACCTCAACCCGCTCGAGGAGGCACAGGCGCTGCAGCGGCTGATCGACGAGTTCGACCTGACCCATGCGGCCGCCGCCGAGGCCGTGGGCCGCTCGCGCGCCGCGGTGTCGAACCTGCTGCGCCTGCTGGAGCTGCCCGCGCCGATCCGCAGCCTGGTGGAGACGCGGCGCCTGGAGATGGGCCACGCGCGGGCGCTGCTGACCCTGGCACCCGAGCTGGCGGTGAAGCTGGCCAACGAGGCCGCGGAGAACGGCTGGTCGGTGCGCGAGGTGGAGCATCGCGCGGCGCAGTTCGCCGCCGGCAAGCTGCCCGCCTCGTCGAAGAAGAAGCCGGCGGGCAAGGCTGCAACCGCGCCGGACATCGCCACCCTGGAGAACGAGCTGTCGGCTTCGCTGGGCGCCAAGGTGAGCATCCACAACGGCCGCGCCAACAAGGGCAAGCTGGTCATCCACTACGCCAACCTCGACGCGCTCGACGGCGTGCTGGAGCGGCTGCGCAACCGTTGACCGCGCCGCGGGGCGGCGCGCGCTGACCGCGGCCATGCGCCCGGCATCATGGTGCCGCCGCGCAGGGCGGCGACGCGCGATCGGTCGCGGCCATCACGACCTGCCGTCATGTGCAGGCCACTGCCTGGGCGATACTGTGCGGCCATGAGCACATGGCGCCTGGATTCGGTGTTCTCGCCCGCCTCGATCGCGGTGGTGGGCGGCAGCCCGCGCGAACGGTCGGCAGGCCGGGCGGTGATGCGCAACCTGCAGGCCTGCGGTTACGCGGGCAGGATCGGCTGGGTCACGCCGCGCCATCGCGAGATCGACGGCATCGCCACGGTCCGCCGTCTGCGGGAGCTGGGCTGGGTGCCCGACCTCGCGGTCATCACCGCGCCACCGGCGGTCGTCCCCGGCCTGGTGGAGGAAGCCGCCGCGCTGGGGGTCGCCGCCGCGGTGCTGCTCACCGCGGAACTGGGCGAGGGGCGCGAGGCCTTCCATTCCCGCATCGAACAGGCCGCGCGCCCGCGCGGCATGCGCATCCTCGGCCCGCACTGCCTCGGCATCGTGTCGACCCACGCCCGCCTCAACGCCAGCATTGCCGCCGGCACGCCGCAGCCGGGCGAGCTGGCGCTGGTGTCCGAGTCGAGCGCGATCGCCGCGGCGCTGATCGAGTGGGGCATCTCGCGTTCGGTGGGATTCTCGAAGGTGGTGTCGCTGGGCGATGCGCTGGACGTCGATTTCGCCGACCTGCTGGACTACCTCGCCACCGATCCGCGCACGCGCTCGATCCTGCTGTATGTCGAGCGCATCGGCGATGCGCGCAAGTTCATGTCCGCCGCCCGCGCCGCGGCGCGCGCCAAGCCGGTGGTCGTGGTCAAGTCCGCGCGGCCGGGGCCGCCGCAGAGCATCGCCGAGGTCGGGCTGCGGGCGCTGGCGCCTACCCACGCGGTGCATGCGGCAGCGTTCCGGCGCGCCGGCCTGCTGCAGGTCGAGGCGCTGGACGACCTGTTCGCCGCGGCCGAGACGCTGGGCACGGTGCGCACCTTCCCGGGCAGGCGGCTGGCGATCCTGGGCAACGGCGGCGGCGTGGGCGTGCTGGCCGCGCAGCAGCTGCAGCAGCTGGGCGGCACCCTGGCCACGCTGTCGGACGCGACCGTGCGCACCCTCGACGCCCTGCTGCAGCGCGGCTGGTCGCGCGACAACCCGGTCGACATCGTGGTCGATGCCGACGGCGCGCGCTACGCCACCGCGGTCGAGGCGCTGCTCGAGGACCCTGGTAACGATGCGCTGCTGGTGGTGAACGTACCGACCGCGCTGTCGCCGCCGACCGAATCGGCGCAGGCGCTGGCCGACGCGCTCGCGCGGCGCAAGGGAACGGCCGCGCGCAAGCCGGTGTTCGCGGTGTGGCTGGCGAACGATCCACAGGCGCATGCCGTACTGCAGCAGGCACAGCTGCCCGGCTACGCGACGGAAACCGAGGCCGTCCACGGCTTCATGCACCTGGTGCGCTACCGCGAGGCGCAGCAGGCGCTGATGGAAACCCCGCCCAGCCTGCCGGCCGACTTCGCCTTCGACGCGCCGGCCGCGCGCGGGCTGGTGGAAGCGGCGATCGGCCGCGGCGAAGTGCAGCTCGACCCGCAGACCACCGCCCGCATCCTCGCCGCCTACGGCCTGGCCTGCGAGGCGCCGCTGGCGGCCGCCGACCC
>JAEXLY010000015.1 GCA_023444765.1 Pseudomonadota bacterium
GCTTGAACGTGCGGGTGCCGCCGAAGATCGAGTCCGAATGCCGGCCGAAGTTCGCGTTGGGCTCGCCAGGACCGCCGTACCAGTCGTCGTAGCCGTCCCAGTTGCGCCAGTCGAACACGTTGAGCAGATCCGCGCGCACGCGCAGGCGGATGTCGGTACCCGTATCCCATTCCCTGGCGGCGGCGAGATCGAAGCGCTTGTAGCCGACGGTGCCGTCGGGCCGGTAGGGATCGATCAGGCAGTCTTCCCAGCCAGGCAGGCAGTTGGTCGCATTGCGGTACTTCATCGATTCGAGCACCAGCTTGCCCGAGAGCGTGATGTCGCCAGGCGCGTCCCAGATCCCGGTCAGGACCAGGCGATGCTCCGGTACACCGCGCGCGGGCAGCCATCCGTAGTAGCTGGGATCGGGGTACTCGAACATGTCGATCCAGCCGTCGGCGTTGGTGTTCTGCCTGCCGCGCGTGTAGGTATAGGCGATGGTCGTCCCCCACCCCGATCCCGTGGTGTAGGGCTTGTCCAGCTTCATCAGCACGGACCTGGTCTTCGTCTCGTACATGTTGTCGAGCAGCACGATGCGGCCGAACGGCGGGTCGAAGCCCCACGGCGTGCCCCAGGTTCCGCCCGGCGGCAGGAAACTGCCGTCCTCGCGCCGGTTGCCCAACCGCGCCACCACCCCGTCCTTGCTGTGGATGTAGGACAACGTGACCTCGCTCTGCCAGGTCTGGCCAAGCATGTCGAACGCATTGCGCATGCCCAGGCTGAACTGGTCGGAGTACGGGACCTTCAGGTCGTTGTTGTTGAGCCACCACTCGCGCGGCAGGTCGACTTCCGCGGCGAGAGAGTCGAGCGCGCCGGGCTGCAGGTAGGCGGGGTCCCAGGCCACGCAGTCGCCGACGGGACGGCGACACACGCCGTCGGCATCGGTGAAGTAGAAGTTGTAGCGGCCGAACGAAGTGCGATTGGTTTCCAGCTGCAGGTAGTCGAACAGGTTGCGGTCGTAGGCACGGCCGGCGCCACCGAAGATCACGTGGCGCTGGTCGGCGTTGAGGTCGTAGGAGAAGCCGATGCGCGGTTGCCAGGCGTCCTTGAACGCGTCCCGGTTTCCGCCGGTGGAGATGTAGTCGTCCGGATCCCAGTCCGCGTTCTGGAAGTTCGGATGGTTGCGGATGTTGGCGGCCAGCGTGGACGGCGTGACGAAATCCTCGTAGGCGGGCGTGGTCTCGTAGTCCCAGCGCAGGCCGTAGTTGAGCGTCAGGTGCTCGTTGACCTCCCAGTCGTCCTGGATGTAGATGCCGAACTGCTTGTTCGACGACGTGGTGAACCCCTCCGACGTGCCCGCGTCGCCGGTGGCGAACTCGACCCGGTACGGCTGCGTCAGGCTGACGCCGATGTCGTAGTAGAACTGCGGATTGGAGTAGTTGCGTTCGATGGCGTTGACGTCGACCTTCTTGTACTTGAAGCCCATCTTCACCGTGTGGCCGTCCCAGCCGGTGAAGGTGAGATCGTTCTGCAGGGCCCAGCCTTCCTGTCCCTTGTCCTGGTTGTTCGGGCCGGCGCCGGCGTTGAGGATGCGGTTCACCTGGGTACGGTCGTTGGCCAGCAGCTCCGACACGTCGAGCAGGTAACCCGAGCCGGACACCGCCGGCTGGGGTGCCCAGGACAGGTCCTCGAACGTCAGGTGCGCATCGTTGAGCCAGACGTCGCCGCTGTACTGCCAGCGCAGGTCGTAACGCGTGACCTCGTTGTGGTTGATGGTGGCGTACTCGGGCAGGTTGTTGCCGCCCACGCCGATCACCTCGTCCTCCTCGCGCAGCTGCGCCGAGAGTTCGACGAGGTTGCGGTCGTCCGGGGTCCAGCTCAGCTTGCCGAAGTACATGTCCTGGGTGAACGGCGAACCGGCCGGTCCCAGCTGCGCCAGCAGGTCGGCGGGGATGTCGGACACGTCGTAGCGTCCGGGCGCGCCCAGCTCGACCGTCTTCGGGGTGTCGTACTCCTTGGCCTCGTAGGCGACGAAGAAGTGCAGCCGGTCCGGCACGATGGGGCCGCCGAAGAACGCGCCGTACTGCTCCTCCTTGGACTCGACCATGGTGCCGCTGCGCTCCTCGGCCGGGGTCCGCGAGCGCCATTCGGTGGCGGTGTGGTCCCAGAAGAAGCTGCCTTCGAACTCGTTGGTTCCCGAACGCGTCGCGGCCACCACCGCCGCGCTGCTGATCTGGTCGAACTCCGCCTTGTAGTTGGAGGTGATGACCTTGTACTCGCCGATCGCCGACTGCGGGAACGGGTTGCCGCGGGTGGAGTCCTGGCCGCCGACGCCGCCCGGCAGGGTGTAGCCCTTCTGGCCCACGCCGTCGATATAGACGTTGATCGCGCTGGAGGTCTGTGCGCCGGAGCGCAGTCGGGTGTTGCCGCCGGCGTCCTGGATGAACTGCATGCCCGGCACGGTATCGGCGAAGGACAGGAAGTTGCGCGTGCCCTGCGGCAGCGATTCGATCTGCTTCCGCGATACGTAGGTCGCCACTTCCGATGTCCTGGTCTCGACCAGGGACTGCCCGGTGACCACCACCGCGTCCAGTTCGGTGGCCTCCCCCACCGGACCGGTCTCGGCCACGCCGCCGACACCGAGGTTGAGTGTCGCGGTCTGGCCGACGGCCACGGTGACGTTCTGCGAACTCGTCTGACCATTGGCGCTGACGTCGATGCGATAGGTGCCCGGCGGCAGGCCAGCGAGGTTGTAGCTGCCGTTGGCACCGGTCTGCACGCTCCGGGTGAGGCCGGTCGCCAGGTTGGTGGCGGTCACCTGGGCCTGCGCGGCGGGCGCGGAGTCGGCCATCACCTGGCCACGGATCGTGGCGGCGGTGGATTGCGCGAACACGGGCGTGGACAGCAGCAGGCCGGCAAGCGCGGCACTCAACAGGCTGCGCTGCATGCAGCGCGAGGGGGAACGGGACTTGCGATTCATCGTGGGTGCCCTCCCGGGGCGTCCTTGGTCGTTGACACGGGGGATCGATGCGCCGGCGGCGCCTCATTCGACTCCTGCAGCGGACGGATCATGGGTGCGCCTCACCGGTTGTTCCCGTTCGACTGCGCCAGACTGGAGCCGCGCACCACCAGTCGCGGCTCCAGCAGCTGCTGCGCCGGCAGTCCAGCCGGCGCGCCCTGGTCGAGCAGGCGCCGGAGGGCGCGGGCGCCGAGCTCGGCGATCTCGACGCGCATCGTGGTTAAGGCCGGGTGTACGTAGCGCGAAAGGGGAATGTCGTCGAAACCCGCGATGGCGATGTCGCCGGGCACGCGCATCCCGCCCTGGGTGAGCGCGAACAGACAACCCAGCGCCATCATGTCGTTGGCCGCGAACACCGCGTCGGGTCGCGCATCCGCGGCGAGCAGCTCCTGACCCGCGCGATGCCCCGACGCCTCGTCGAAATCGCCCGGCAGGATCCAGGGTTCGACCCCGGGCGTGGCCGCGATCGCGTCGCGGTAGCCACGCAGGCGTTCGTTCGCATCGAAGTTGTCGGCAGGGCCGGCAATGAAGGCGATGCGGCGATGACCGGACGCGCGCAGGTGTTCCATCATCGCCACCGCGCCGCCGTGGTTGTCGACGCCGACCGCGGCAGCGCCATGGGGCACGACCGCCGGGTTCATGAGTACCACCGGCATCGGCGGCAGGTCGGCGGCGAGCGCCTCCGCGCCTGCGATGAATGGCGACATCAGCAGCAGGCCGTCCACGCGCCCGCGCATGGTCCGCAGTGCGGCACCCTGTTCCTGCGGGTTGCCGTGATAGCTCGACACCAGCAGGTGCAGTCCGCGCTCGCGCGCAACCTGGTCGATACCACGCATCAGCTCCGAGAAGAACTCGCCGTAGAGGTCGGGCAGCACCACGCCGATGGTCTGCGTACGGCGGCTGCTGAGGCTGCGCGCGGCATGGTGCGGGCTGTAGCGCAACTGTTCGGCCACGGCGAGGATGCGCTGGCGCACGTCCTCGGCCACGTTGGGATGGCCGTTCAACGCGCGCGATACGGTGGCGACGGAAACATTCGCCTCCCGGGCCACATCCTTGATCGTGACGCTCATGGCGACCTCCGCGGCACCGCGGGTGCCATTGCCGGCGGGCAACACGGCAGCGCCCGATCATGTGCCGATACGCGGCGACGCGGCGAATCGTGGCCGGCATGCACGCTCATCGCGACACCACCTCGAACTGCGCGGAATGCGTGGCCTGCGAACTTCCACCCGCGAACACCGTGAACGTGCCCGGTTCCACCACCTGCCGCATCCCCGCGTCGTAGAGCGCCAGGTCCTCGAATCCGAGCGTGAACTCCACCTCGCGCGATTCGCCCGGCTGCAGGTCCACGCGACGGAAGCCGCGCAGCTCGCGCACCGGACGGGTCACGCTGGCGACGTCGTCGCGCAGGTACAGCTGCACCACTTCCGTCCCGGCGCGGGGGCCGGTATTGGTCACGCGCACCCGCACCGTCTGCCGCGGATCGTCGGCGGAGACCATCCTGCTGGCGAGCTGCGGCTGTCCATACGCGAAGGTGGTGTAGGACAGCCCGTGTCCGAAGGGATACAGCGGCGTCCAGTGCACGTCGAGGTACTTGCTGGTGAACTTGTCGTCCTTCGCCGGTGGCCGGCCGGTGTTGCGCCGCGCGTGGTAGATCGGCACCTGGCCGACATTGCGCGGCACGGTGACCGGCAGCTTGCCCGAGGGCGCGACATCGCCGAACAGCACATCGACCAGGGCATTGCCGCCCTCAACGCCGGGGAACCAAGCCTCCAGGATGGCCCCCACCCTGCCCTGGAGCGCACCGGTCGACAGCGGACGCCCGTTGAGCAGGACGACGACCACCGGCTTGCCCGTCGCCGCCACGGCCAGCACCAGTTGCTCCTGTACGCCCGGAAGGTCCAGCGAGGTGCGGTTGTTGGCCTCGGCGCTCATTTCCGGATGCTCGCCGAGGAACATCAGCACGGCGTCGGCGCGCCGCGCCGCGCCTACCGCCTCGTCGAACCCGGTCGTGTCCTGGCTGTCGATGTCGGCGCCCTTGGCCACGAGCAGGCGCGTGTCGCCCCCGAGGCGCTCGCGCAGCGCCGCCAGCGGCGTCACCGCGTCTTCCGGACGGCCGATCCCGACCCAGTTGCCGAGCATCGCCCATGGCTCGTCGGCCAGCGGTCCGATCACTGCCAGCGTTGCGAGCGATTGCGACAGGGGCAGCACGCCGCCGTCGTTCTCCAGCAGCACCATCGATTTCTGCGCCAGGCGCCGCGCCGCATCGCGGTGCCGGGAGGTCAGCGTCAGCGCCTGCTGCCGCCCGCTGTCCCTGCAGTAGCGGTAGGGATCCTCGAACAGGCCGAGGCGGAACTTGGCGTTGAGTACGCGCCGCACCGAAGCGTCGACCTCGGCCAGTGGCACGCGCCCGGCCTCGACCGCCGCGGGAAGATCCTCCAGGTAGATCGCGCTGACCATGTCCACGTCCACGCCGGCCCGCAGGCCCGCCGCACCCGCGGCCTCGCGGTCCGCCGCGATGCCGTGCGGCATCAGCTCCATCACCCCCGTGTAGTCGCTCACCAGCAGGCCGTCCCAGCCCCACTTGCCGCGCAGCAGGCCCTGGATCAGCGGTTCGTGCGCATGCATCGGGATTCCGCCGATCTCGTTGAACGAGGCCATGATCGACTGCGCCCCGGCGTCGACAGCGGCCTTGAACGGCGGCAGATAGACCTCGTGCAGGCTGCGCTCGGAGATGTCGGCCACGTCGTAGTCGCGCCCGCCCTGGGCCGCGCCATAGGCCACGAAGTGCTTCGCCGTGGCCAGCATGGTGTCGGCGGCGGCGAGATCGTCGCCCTGGAACCCCCGCACCTTGGCCGCGGCGAAGGCGGCGTTGAGGTAAGGGTCCTCGCCCGCGCCCTCCACGATGCGGCCCCAGCGCGGATCGCGCGCGACGTCCACCATCGGCGCATAGGTCCAGTGCACCCCGTGGGCGGTGGCCTCGACCGCCGCCACGCGCGCGGCCTGGCGGGCGCCGTCCGGATCGAAGCTCGACGCCTCCCCCAGCGGCACCGGGAAGATCGTGCGCATGCCGTGGATCACGTCGTAGGCGAACAGCAGCGGGATGCCCAGGCGCGATTCCTCGACCGCGATCCTCTGCAGCCGGCAGGTGAGCTCGGCGCCCTGGGTGCCCAGCCAGGAGCCGATCTGCCCCTGACGCACCTGGTCCTCGCTGCCGGCCATGGCCGCCGGCCCCGTGTTGTTGCCCACGCCCGGCGGCTGGTTGAGCTGGCCGAGCTTCTCGGCCAGGGTCATCCGCACCATCAGGGCGTCGACGAAGGCCCGCTCGGCCGCCAGATCGCCGGCCGAGGTCTTCGGTGGCGGCGGGGCGGCCCACGCCACCGGGGCCACCAGCGCCGCGGCCAGCAGCCCGGCCAGGGCGGGAAGAAGGCGGGTGCTGCGGAGGTGCAATCCAGTCATCGCGACGGTCGTGGAACCGGGGGACGGCCGAATGTAAACGTTTACAACCGAGCCTGCATGGCACGCTGCAGCATCGGGCACGCCTAGATCGCAGGTTGCGGCAACACCGGCAGGAACGGGCGCACCTCGACCCGCTCGTACACCCCCGCCTCGACATAGGGGTCGGCCTGGGCCCAGTCCCGCGCCGCCTGCAACGACTCGAACCGGGCGATCACGATGCTCCCGCTGAAGCCCGCGGGGCCGGGATCCTCGGCATCGATCGCGGGACACGGACCGGCCAGCAGCAGGCGGCCGTCGTCGCGCAGCGCGACCAGCCGCGCCAGGTGCATCTCGCGCGCGGCCAGCCGCCTGTCGAGTACTCCCTGGCCGTCATGCCCCTCGATCGCATACCACATGCCCGTGTCCCCAGTCTGACCGCCGCCGATTCTAGCGGCCGCGGGCGCTGGACAGCCCGCACGCCCTGCGCTTACCCTAGGGAACAGGTTTCGCAGCCGAACGCCGCTCGCGTCCCAGGGACGCGCAGTCGCGGGCCTTCGGCCAGACCCGACGCCCCCTTCGCGGTTTCCTGCCGGCCTCCGGCATGGCCCGCGCCTGGCGGCCGGTCGCAAGACGCTTTACCAGGTGCCGATGTTCCGGACCCGTGCATGCCGGGGATGCGCCCGCACGCGCATCCGCCTGCCCCGCGCGGCAGCGGCACACACCATATGCAAGACGGCCCGGAGGGGGCCGCAACGCGAATGAGCCAATCCGCCCAGGACAACGCCGCGCAGGCGCACGCCCATCCGCAGCAGCAGGAGATGCCGCTGGCGGTGGTGCATGGCCAGCCGGTGCTGCAGATCCCGCAGGACCTGTACATCCCGCCGGACGCGCTGGAGGTGATCCTCGAGGCGTTCGAGGGCCCGCTCGACCTGCTGCTGTACCTGATCCGGCGCCAGAACCTGGACATCCTCGACATCCCGGTGGCGGAGATCACCCGCCAGTACGTCGACTACATCGGCGTGATGCAGGAACTGCGCTTCGAACTGGCGGCCGAGTACCTGGTGATGGCCGCGATCCTGGCCGAGATCAAGTCGCGCATGCTGCTGCCGCGGCCGGTGAGCGAGGAGGGCGAGGACGACGACCCGCGCGCCGACCTGGTCCGGCGGCTGCAGGAATACGAGCGCTTCAAGCAGGCGGCCGAGGACCTGGACGCCCTGCCCCGCATGGAGCGCGACACCGCGCCCGCCTCCGCCTTCGTGCCCGACCGCGCCGCGGTGCGGACGCCGCCGCCGGTGGAGCTGCGCGAGATGCTGCTGGCGCTGCACGACGTGCTCAAGCGCGCCGAACTGCTCACCAGCCATGCCATCCGGCGCGACGCGCTGAGCGTGCGCCAGCGCATGGGCGAGCTCCTGGGCAAGCTCGGGGATGGTGCCTTCCATCGCTTCGAAGCCCTGTTCGAGCCCAGCGAGGGGCGGCTCGGCGTGGTGGTCACCTTCCTGTCGATCCTGGAACTGGCCAAGGAGCGGTTGCTCGACGTGGTGCAGGAAGCCCCGCTCGCGCCGATCTACGTGAAATCGCTCGCCCTCGGCCGCGCCGCGGACGAGCCGCTGGAATTCTCCAGCGAGTTCGACGACGAACCCGCGGAGGGTTCAGGGAACTGACCCGTTGCGGCCACGCGCCGCTGCCACCTGCCTGTCGCTCGCGCGGCACGGCATCCGCCCCACCCACCGCCACCCGCAACCGACTGCCGATGGATCAATCGCTCATCAACCGCATCGTCGAGGCCGCGCTGCTGGCCTCCAGCCAGCCGCTGACGACCGTCCAGCTGGCCGGGCTGTTTCCGCTCGACGAGCCTGCGCCCGACGGCGGCATCCAGGCCGCGCTCGAGACACTGCAGGCCGGCTGCGCCGATCGCGGCGTGGAGCTGGTGGAGGTCGCCTCGGGCTGGCGTTACCAGGTCAAGGCCGAGGTGCATCCCTGGGTGGCACGGTTGTGGACCGAACGCCAGACCAGATACACCCGCGCCACGCTCGAGACCCTGGCGCTGATCGCCTACCGCCAGCCGATCACCCGCGGCGAGATCGAGCAGGTGCGCGGAGTGGCCACCAACAGCAACATCATCAAGGCGCTGGAAGAGCGCGAATGGATCCGCGTGGTCGGCCATCGCGACATGCCGGGCCGCCCGGAACTGCTGGGGACCACCAAGGCCTTCCTCGACTATTTCGGCCTCAAGCGCCTGGACGAGCTGCCGCCGCTGTCCGAACTCAAGGACTTCGGCGAGCTGGAGCCGCAGCTGGCGTTCGAGGGCGAACGCGCGGTCGGCGGGATCGCGGACGGCCAGCCTGACGTCGGCGCCACGTCCGATGGCGGTGCCCCGGACGCGGCCAACGATGCCGACGCCGTGGCGCCGGACGGCGACGCTGCCGATGGTGAGTCCACGGCAGCCGAGGACGATGGCCGCGCCGGAGATGCCACGGCCGCTGTCGATCCGGCTGCCGGCGATGCCGATGCCGATGCCGATGCCGATGCCGATGCCGATGGCGATGGCGATGGCGATGGCGATGGCGATGGCAGTGCCGATGGCGATCCGGACATCGAAGCCGGCGGATCCGGCAGCCCGCACGACCCCAGGCAGGGCGATACCGGTCCGGCTCCGCCCGGCGCGGATGCCGGCGAACCCGGCCCCGGGCACGAACACCAGCGCGACACCGACACACCCCGACACCCCGACGGCGATGACGCCGCGGCCGAACCGAACGACGCCCTCGCCGACGACGGCGACAGCACCCGGAGCAGACATGAGTAAGCAACACCCCACCGGCAGCCGCAAGCTGTCGCTCAAGCGCAGCGAAGACAAGGCTGCCGACACCCCCCGCCTCGAGGAGCGCCTGCACAAGGTGCTGGCGCAGGCGGGCCTGGGCTCGCGCCGAGCGCTCGAGCAGCGCATCGCCGACGGCCTGGTCAAGGTCAACGGCGAGGTCGCCCAGACCGGCATGTCGGTCAAGGGCGGCGACCGCATCGAGATCGACGGCCGCCAGTTCGTCGCCAGCGCGCTGACCGAACCGGCGCGCGTGCTGATGTACAACAAGCCCGAAGGCGAAGTGACCACGCGCGAGGATCCCGAGGGACGCCCGACCATCTTCGAATCCCTGCCCGCGCTCAAGGGCGCGCGCTGGATCGCGATCGGCCGCCTGGACATCAACACCACCGGCCTGCTGCTGCTCACCACCGACGGCGAGCTGGCCAACGCGATGATGCACCCCTCCCACGAGATCGAGCGCGAGTACGTGTGCCGCGTTCGCGCGCCCGAAGGCGAGGAGACCGTCTCGGAGAAGATCGTCGACCGGCTGGCGCGCGGCGTCGCGCTGGACGACGGCCCGGCGAAGTTCGATGAGATCAAGCGCATCGGCGGCACCGATTCCAACGAATGGTTCCAGGTCCTGCTGAAGGAAGGCCGCAACCGGGAGGTGCGCCGCCTGTGGGAGTCGCAGGGCTGCCAGGTCAGCCGGCTCAAGCGCATCCGCTACGGCCAGGTGGCGCTGCCGCAGACGCTGTTGCGCGGCCAGTCGCAGGAACTGAGCGATGCCCAGGTCGAGGCCCTTCGCAAGGAGCTCAGGCTCGAGGAAGGCCCGCCGCCGGCGTTGACCCTGCTGCCGGTGATCGGCCAGCGCAAGGCCGCCAAGTCGACCGTGCACGTGGGCGGCGATCGCCGTCCGCAGGGCTACGTCAACGGCCACAACACGGCCGACGAGGGCCGCGAGCTGCGCCGTTTCGACCACGTGCGCGAGGACCGGCGCGGCCGCGGTGGCAAGAAGCCGCACGGTGGCCTGACCGTGAGCGGCGAACAGGCCGCGAAGCAGTCGCAGAAGCCGTTCAAGCAGCGTGCGCCGAAAGGGCCCAAGCCGCTGCCGGAAGGCAATCCGGCCGCATTCCGCACCTGGTACGTGCCCGAGGGCGTCGACACCGGTCCGGCCGGCCACCGCAACGCCGATGGGCGTGGACCCCGCAAACCGGGGCCGGGCAAGAAGCGCGGGCCTGGCGGTGGCGCAGGTGCCGGACGCCAGGGAAGTCGCGCCCAGGCGGCACATCCCTACGGCCATCCGGGCGGCGCGATGAGCTTCCCGTCCGACCACGCCTCGCCGGGCCACAACCCGAACGCGGCGCGCCCGCGCGGACCGCGTCCCGGCGGCAACAACCGTCCGAAGGGCCCCCGTCCGGGAGGCGGCGGCGCCGGTCGCGGCCCGGGTGGCGGCGGTCG
>JAEXLY010000018.1 GCA_023444765.1 Pseudomonadota bacterium
AGCCAGAACAGGCCGGTCCAGGCGATCGCGCCGGCAGTGCCCTGCAGCGCCACGGCATCGGCCAGGCGCCGACGCCGCCGCCCTTCGTCCTGCGCCAGCCGCGACGAAGCCAGGTCGAGGTCCTGCCATCGCCCGGAGGTGGCACCCAGCGCGGCCAGATCCGGCGCACCTTCGTAGAGTTCGTGCAGCCCGGCGCGCAGATCCGCGCGCCGCGCGGCCAGGCCGTCCTCCGCCACCTGCCCTCCTCTGGCGACGCGCCCCCAGGACGCGACGGCGCCCAGCGCCGTTGCCAGCGCGATCCACAGACCCGCCACCGGATCCATCGCGACCGCGAACGCCACCAGCCCCAGGGTCGCCGCGCCCAGCGCCAGCAGCGGTCCGATCGCGCGCACCAGCACGCCGTCCACCGCATCGATGTCGCCGAGCAGGCGCGCCAGCACGTCACCGGTCCGCAGCCTGGCCAGCTGGCCCGGCGAGAGCGCCAGCAGCCGGCCGAACAGCCACACGCGCAGGTCTCGGGCCAGCCGCAGCGTCGCCCCGTGGCCCACCACCTTCTCACCGTAGCGGCACACGATCCTGGCCAGGGTGAGCGCGCGGATGCCCGCCGAGGGCAGGAACAGGTTGAAGCCTCCCACCACGCCGAAGGTCAGCGCGGCTGCGGTCAGGAAGCCGCCGGACAGGCCCAGCAGCCCGATCCCGGCCAGCAGCGTGGCCAGCAGCAAGGCGACCGTGGCGACGGATGCGCCGGCGTGCCGGGCCAGGGCGCGTGCGACCCCGCTCATGCGGTTCCGCCTGCGGCGCGCAGCCCGCCATCCGGCAGATGCAGCACGCGCCCCGCCCATGCCATCACCGCCGGGCTGTGCGTGGCCACAACCACGGTCCGTCCCCGCAGCGCCGCCTCGAGGGACCCCAGCAACGCCGCTTCGGTGTCCCGATCGAGGAAGGCGGTGGGCTCGTCGAGCAGCACCAGGTCCGCGTCCTGCAGCAGCGCACGGGCCAGTGCCACCCGGCGCGCCTCGCCGCCCGACAGGCCCAGGCCGTGCTCGCCGACCTGCGTCTGCAGCCCCTGTGGGAGGCGCGCGGCGAACCGCCACACCTGCGCGGCCTCCGCCGCGGCCTGGACCTCATCATCCCCGGCATCCGGCCGCCCGAGGCGGATGTTCTCCGCCAGGGTGCCGCGAAAGACGAAAGGCCGCTGCCCCGCCAACGCGATCCGCGCATCGGCGGCCACCTCCAGCCGCCCTGCCTCGACCGCGATCCAGCCTGCCAGTGCTTCGAGCAGGCTGCTCTTGCCCGAGCCGCTGGCGCCGACCAGGGCCAGGCGGGTGCCGTGCGGCACATCGAAGTCGAGGCCGGACAGGACGGGGGCCGGTGCGCCGGGGTGGCGCAGCGCGATGGAGCTCGCAACGATGCCCGCCCCGTGCGTGGACGGGACGATGGCGGAGGCGGCAGCCGTCGTCCCGCGATCCGGCAAGGCGCCCAGTGCCTCCTCCAGCAGCGCGACCGCCGCCAGTGCATTGGCCCGGTCGTGGTAATGCGCGGCCAGCCGTCGCAGGGGGCCGAAGTATTCCGGCGCCAGCAGCAGGCAGAACAGGCCCGTCTGCAGGAGTCCCGGCGGCAATGCCGGGCCGGCGCCGAACAGCCCCAGGTAGCGGAAACCGAACCAGATGGCGATGATCGCGACGCTGACCGAGGCGAAGAACTCCAGCACCCCGGACGACAGGAACGCGATGCGCAGCACGCGCATGCTTCGGTCACGTACTTCGTCGGCCGCCGCCGCGGCCTCTTCCAGTTCCGCGGCACCGCGTCCATGTACACGCACCAGGTCCAAGCCCCGCAGGCGGTCGCCGAAGTGGGCTCCTGCGCGTGCCAGCGCCTGCAGCTGTCCGCGTCCGGCCGCCTCCGCACCCCAACCCACCAGCATCTGGAACAACGGCACCAGGGGTGCGGTCAGCAGCAGCAGCAGGCCCGCAATCCAGTCGGCCAGGCCGACTGCGATCAGCAGCACGGCCGGCACGCAGAGCACTTCGGCGCGGGCGGGCAGGTATCCGGCGTAGTACCCGTCCAGCGCGTCGACCTGCGCGATCGAAAGTTCCACCAGCCCCCCCTTGCGACGGCTGCGCAGCCACACCGGCCCGCGCGCGAGTGCATACGCGGCCACGCGCATGCGCAGGGTCGACTTGACCGCCTCGGCCACACGGACCGATGCGCGCTGCGCCTGCCAGGTCAGCAGCACCCGGATCAGCATCGCCAGCAGCAGGACCGCGAACGGCGGCACCAGCGCGGTGGGCGGTACCCGCTCGATGAACACGCCCTGCGCGATCGCGGCCACGGCCCACGCCTGCGGCACCAGCAGCCAGCCAGCCAGCACGGCGGCGGCCAGGCCTGCGCGGTGTGTCGTGCCGACAGGCGACAGTTGCGCGCCAAGCCACGTCAGCCGGCGCTCGCGTTCGCTGGACATGGGCGCGTCGATGGAGGCGTTCATCGCGTCTCGTGGTCGGCCGAATCGCGAGTATGGCCGCCACGACATGGTGGCGGCGCGAGGTGCGGGATCCGACACCGCGACCGCATCCGCCGCGACAGGCCCGATGCGATGCCCCGCCGCGCCGGGCGCCGAAACAGAAAGGCCACCGCATGGGTGGCCTTTCCGCTTGATCCGATGGTCGGGGAGACAGGATTTGAACCTGCGACTTCTACGTCCCGAACGTAGCGCTCTACCAGGCTGAGCTACACCCCGACAGGTGAGCCGCGTATTCTAGTGATCCACCTGCCCGGCAGGCAAGAGGGACGACGACGATCGCCGCAGGCGTCGGTGCCTTGACGGCCGGTTGCCGCGCGGCCCTGCATGATGGCGGGCATCGCGACGCCCCCGGAGCCCGCCTGGATACGCGCCTTCCCACGCCCGCGCACTGGACCATCCTGCCGCGCAGCTTCTACCGCCGCCACCCGGCGCAGGTCGCGCCCGATCTGCTGAACAAGATCCTGGTGCGCGACGACGGCCGCGCCGCGCGCATCGTGGAAGTGGAAGCCTATGCCGGCAGCGAAGACCCGGCCGCGCATTCGTTCCGGGGCATGACCGCGCGCAACGCCACCATGTTCGGAGAGCCCGGCCATCTGTATGTCTACTTCACCTACGGCATGCACTGGGGCAGCAATGCCGTCTGCGGTGAAGTGGGCGAAGGCATGGGGGTGCTGCTGCGGGCGGCCGAGCCGATGCAGGGCGACGACCTCATGCGCCAGGCACGCCCGGCCGCCCGGCGGGACCGCGACCTGGCGAGCGGCCCGGGCAAGCTGTCCCAGGCCTTCGGCATCACCCGTGCCCAGGACGGCGCCGACCTGGTGACCGCGGACCGCGGGCTGGCCATTGTCAGCGACGGTGTCGCGCCTCCGGACACGCCTGTCGTCGGACCCCGCATCGGGATCAGCCGTGCGGTCGACTTCCCCTGGCGCTGGCACGTGGCCGGCCACGCGCACGTGTCGGTGCGGCCACGCAGGATCCCGTCGCGCGGCTGAGGCGCGCTGCACCGATCGGCACGCCCTGCGCCGCTGCGAGGGGGTGCCTATGCGAACAGCCCCGCCTGCGCCGGCGGATAGACCAGCAGCGGCCCGTCCGCGATGGCCGACGGATTGAGCTCGTGCGTCTGCACGTGCGCCGCATCGAGGATGTGTTCGACCTCGATCCCGCGGTGGACGAGCAGGTCGGAGATCAGGCGCCGGTGGCAGCGCCACCATACCGCCTCGGCGCACATCAGCGCGGTGCGCCTGCGGGCTGCCAGCTCCAGCGCCAGCGCCAGGCCTTCGGCGAACTCCTCACTGGCCAGGTGGTCGGCGTAGCCCTGGAAGGCGGCATTTCGCCAGGCGCCGTTGGGCGAACCGGGCTGGACCTTGCGGCGGCCACCCAGCTGCGGAATCCACAGGTAGTCCAGGCCAGCGGCAGGCAACTGCGTGGCCATGGACTCGCTGGCGAACCAGGGGTAGCGGCGCGATCCGGGGAACCGCCGCACGTCGGCGACCGCCTCGATCCCGCAGGTGGCCAGCAGGTCGAGGAACTCCTCCCAGGAGCGCGTCGAATGGCCGACGGTCCAGATGCAGTGGACCGTTCCGGATGGTGCTGGCGTGGATGACGGCGTGGACATGGCGACCCTCGACCCGGGCCGCCATTACACCGGCCGCCATGTCGTCGGCACGTGGGCGGCGCGCGTGGCCTGCGTACCGCAGCCGCGCTGTCAGACCAGCCGGTCGAGCACCTCCACCAGCTCGGGCGGCAGCGGCGCGTTCAGCACATAGGGGGCCCGTCCCCCGTCGAGCGCGAACTCCAGCGAGGCGGCATGCAGGAACAGCCGGCGCAGGCCAAGCTGGTCGCGCAGGCGGCGGTTGACCTCCGCGTCGCCGTACTTGTCGTCGCCCGCCACCGGATGACCGATATGCCGGGCGTGCACGCGGATCTGGTGGGTGCGGCCGGTCTCGATGCGCACCTCGCAGTAGGAATGCCCGCCGCGGCGCTCGAGCACCCGGAAGTGGCTCAGCGAGGGCTTGCCCTCCGGATTGACCTGGACGTGTCGCTCGCCGCCCTGGCGCAGGCCGACGTGCAGCGGCGCATCCACGCTCATCACGCCGTCGGGCATCCGCCCGGCCAGCAGGGCCAGGTAGCGCTTGGTGATGCCCTTGGCCTGGACCGCCGGATCCTCGCGCAGCAGTGCCTGCAGCTCGCGCAGCGCCGAGCGCTTCTTGGCGATCACCATCAGCCCCGAGGTGTCGCGATCGAGCCGGTGCACCAGTTCCAGTTCCTGTCCCGGCCGCAGTGCGCGCAGGGTCTCGATCACGCCGAAGTTCACGCCGCTGCCACCGTGGCTCGCCACCCCGGACGGCTTGCTGATGGCCAGCAGGCGGGCGTCCTCGAACACGATGCTGGCCGCCATCGCCTCGAGCAGCCCCTTGGCCGGCGTGCCCTTGTCTCCCGGTTCCGCCAGACGCACGGGCGGGATCCGCACCTGGTCTCCCGGCTCGAGCCGAGTCTCCGGCTTCGCCCGGCCCCCGTTCACCCGGACCTGGCCGCTGCGCACGATCTTGTAGACCAGCGACTTGGGCGCGCCCTTCAACTGGGACAGCAGGAAATTGTCGAGGCGCTGGCCGGCGCGCTCGCCGTCGACGGCGACGACGCGCACGCCGCCGCCGGGCTGGGAACGAGTGTCATTCATTCTGGGGCTTTATCTGATACACTCGGCGGGCGAGATAAGGTGCTGATTTCGCTGGAAGATCACGGGCCGAAAGCCTGCCTTCCGCGAGGTCCGTGCAGCACGCGGCCACCGCCCTCGGGGCGGCCATGTTAGCGGCTGGACGGCAGTCCCGGACATCGCCCGTTGCCAAGGCGGCGGTGCTGAACATGTCCCGCGCGGCGCAAGCGCCGGCCCGAAAGGCCGTGCGCGAAGCTGCCGCCGGCCCCGTAACACTCTTGATTGAAGCGCTCCCGCGGTCCGCCGTGGTGTCGTAGCGCTGGAAACCCGGGATCGCCGCTGCGCTTGCGCGGCTGGCGGCCAACCGAAGCTCCAGGCGAAACGCCCCGGCGTTCCGCGCGCCTGCCCACGCTCGCAAGAGCGCGGCAGCGGCAAGCGCGAGGACACGCAAACCATGAAGCGAATGCTCATCAACGCCACGCAGGCCGAAGAACTGCGCGTGGCGATCGTCGACGGCCAGACCCTGTACGACATCGACATCGAACAGCCGTCCCGCGAACAGAAGAAGTCCAACATCTACAAGGGCCGCATCACCCGGCTCGAACCCTCCCTCGAGGCGGCCTTCGTCGAATACGGCGCCGAGCGCCACGGCTTCCTGCCGCTCAAGGAGGTCTCGCGCGACTACTTCCAGGCCGGCGCCGACCACCGCTCCGGGAACATCAAGGAACTCCTGCGCGAAGGCCAGGAGGTCGTCGTCCAGGTCGACAAGGAAGAGCGCGGCAACAAGGGCGCGGCCCTGACCACGTTCATCTCGCTGGCCGGCCGCTACATGGTGCTGATGCCCAACTCGCCCACCGCCGGCGGCGTCTCGCGCCGGATCGAGGGCGACGACCGCGCCGAGCTG
Source organism: Pseudomonadota bacterium (assembly GCA_023444765.1). GTDB lineage: Bacteria > Pseudomonadota > Gammaproteobacteria > Xanthomonadales > Xanthomonadaceae > Luteimonas. The sequence continues at coordinate 6,079 of JAEXLY010000018.1, forward strand.
AAGAAGGCCATGGACGCGCTGACCATCCCCGAGGACATGGGGGTGATCATCCGCACCGCCGGCGTCGGCCGCGACGCCGAAGAGCTGCAGTGGGACCTCGACTACCTGCTGTCGATCTGGCGCGCGATCGCCGAGGCCGCGCTGAGCAAGCCCTCGCCGTTCCTGATCTACCAGGAATCGCGCCTGATCACCCGGGCGCTGCGCGACTACATGCGCGCCGACATCGGCGAGATCCTGGTCGACACCCCGGAGATGTACGCCGAGGCGCGCGACTTCGTCGAGCAGGTGATGCCGCACAACCTGCGCAAGCTCAAGCATTACACCGACGACGTCCCGCTGTTCAACCGCTACCAGATCGAGTCGCAGATCGAGAGCGCCTACGAGCGCACCGTGCGCCTGCCCTCCGGTGGCGCCCTGGTGATCGACCAGACCGAGGCGCTGACCGCGATCGACGTCAACTCGGCGCGCGCCACCAAGGGCGCCGACATCGAGACCACCGCGTTCAACACCAACCTGGAGGCGGCCGAAGAGGTCGCGCGCCAGATGCGGCTGCGCGACCTGGGCGGCCTGGTGGTGATCGACTTCATCGACATGGACTCGGGCAAGCACCAGCGCGAGGTCGAGAACCGTCTGCAGAACGCGCTCAAGTACGACCGCGCGCGCGTGCAGCTGGGCCGCATCTCCAAGTTCGGCCTGCTGGAGATGAGCCGCCAGCGCCTGCGCGCTTCGCTGGGCGAGTCCAGCCAGATCGTCTGCCCGCGCTGCGAAGGCCACGGCCGCATGCGCAGCGTGGAATCGCTGAGCCTGTCGATCATCCGCGTCGCCGAAGAGCACGCGATGAAGGACAACACCGGCCAGGTGCTGGTGCAGGCGCCGGTGGAGATCGCCAACTTCCTGCTCAACGAGAAGCGCGGCGCGCTGGCCGAGATCGAGAAGCGCCACAAGGCGCCGATCGTGATCGTGGCCGACGAGCAGCTGCACACGCCCCATTACGAAGTCACCCGCCTGCGCGAGAACGAGCTGGGCGAGGAAAGCAGCCGCCCGAGCTACCAGCGCGGCACCCCGCGCCGAGTGGCCACCATCGCGTTGAACAAGAACAACCTCAATATCCCGCCGCCGGCGGTGACCAACGTGCGCCCGGCACAGCCGGCGCCCGTGCGCGAGCCGCAGCCGGAGCCGACGCCCGTGCCGGCGGCGCCCGTCGC
>JAEXLY010000025.1 GCA_023444765.1 Pseudomonadota bacterium
GCGCGGCATAGGCGCGCGCGTCGCGGGCCTGTGCCTGGGCGGCCGCCAGGTTGGCGCGCAGCCGGTCGATGTCCTCGCGCCGGGCACCGTTGCGGAGCTCGTCGAGCGCCTGTCGCTGGCGCGCCACCTCCGCCTCGGCGACGGCCAGCTGCGCATCCCCGCGCGTCTGCTCCAGGCTGAGGATGGAGGCGCCGGCTTCCACGCGCTCGCCTTCGCGGACCGCGATGCCGACGATGCGCTCGGCCGCCGGCGCCGGCAATGCGATGCGGTCGTATTCCAGCGTGCCGAGGGCCTGCGGCGCCTGCTGGCGGCACCCCGCTGCCAGGACGACGGCTGCGGCCAGGACGACTGCGCCCAGCGCGCGGAGGGGCGGATGACGGGTCATTCGGGCAGCTCCAGTCCACGCAGCACGAGGGCGAGCGCGTGGTCGCGGATGTCGTCGATGCCGAGCGAGCGGCTGTCGAAGATCTGGCGCCAGATCGGCGTACCGGCTGCGGGGAACAGGGTCAAACCGACCAGGGACACCATCAGCAGGCGGGGATCCAGCGCGGGATTGAGACGTCCGGCCGCCTGTTCGTCGGCAAAACGCGCGGCCAGCACCGTGGCGATCTGGGGGGCCAGTTCGTTCACCAGCAGTCCGCGCAGGCTGCCACCCTCGCTGACCACCTCGCGGATCCACAGCGGGGCCAGCCAGGCGTGGCGTCGCACCATCCCGCACAGCGCGTCGATGAACGCGGTCAGCACCTCGCGCAGGGGCGCATCGGGCATGCCCAGCAGCAGGTCCCGGATCCCCGCGAACACCGGCATCAGCCGTTCGCCGATCACCGCCTCGCGCAGCCCCGCGCCGTCGCCGAAGTAGTAGTGCGCCAATGCCGGGGTGACCCCCGCTTCGTCGGCGATGTCCCGCAGGCTGGTCGCGGCCATGCCGTTGCGGACATAGCACGCCAGTGCCGCGTCGAGGATCCGGCCCCGGCGATCGACATCGTCCGGTGGCCGGCCGGGAGTGCGCTGGCCGAGCCGGGCCGGCGTGGTGCGTCTGCGGGGCGTCGTGCGGTCCATGGGTGTATATTAATTTGTGAATCAATTAATGCTCGAATGCCGCCTGAATCGGGGAGCCGCACGCGGCTTCGGCGCCGGTTGCGCTACCCTGCGCCGCCTATGGCAGACCCGACCCAGCGCGATTTCACCCTCGACCCGGCCGACACCGAGCGGCTGGCCAACCTCGCCGGCCCGTTCGACGGGCATCTGCGCCAGATCGAGCTGCGCCTGGGCGTGGAGATCGCCAATCGTGGCAACGTGTTCCGCGTGTCGGGCCCGGATGCGCGCGTGGTCGCGCAGGCCGAACGGCTGCTCCGCGATCTCTACGAGGAAGCCGCGAGCGAATCCTTCGACAGCAATGCGATCCACCTGCGGCTGAACGAAGCCAACCTCGATCGCACCGAGTCGACACCGCAGGAGGTCGCGATCCGCGTCAAGCGCGGCACCATCCGCGGCCGCGGCGCCAACCAGGCGAAGTACCTGCACGCCATCGCCACCCACGACATCAACTTCGGCATCGGCCCGGCAGGCACCGGCAAGACCTTCCTCGCCGTGGCGATGGCGGTCGAGGCGCTCAACGAATCGCGCGTGCAGCGGCTGGTGCTGGTGCGCCCCGCGGTGGAGGCGGGCGAGAAGCTCGGCTTCCTGCCGGGAGACCTCAGCCAGAAGGTCGACCCCTATCTGCGGCCGCTGTACGACGCGCTCTACGAGATGCTTGGCGTGGAGAAGGTGCTCAAGCTGCTGGAACGCAACGTCATCGAGATTGCGCCGCTGGCGTACATGCGCGGCCGCACGCTCAACGACGCCTTCGTGATCCTGGACGAGGCGCAGAACACCACCATCGAACAGATGAAGATGTTCCTGACCCGCCTGGGATTCGGTTCCACCGCGGTGGTCACCGGGGACATGACCCAGATCGATCTGCCCAGGCATGTGAAGTCCGGTCTCAAGGACGCGATCGAGGTGCTGCGCGACGTCGGCGGGGTGAGCTTCACCTTCTTCGAGGCCCGCGACGTGGTCCGCCACCCGCTGGTGGCCCGGATCGTCGATGCCTACGACCGTCGCGACGCGGACGGGGCGACCGCCGCGGGCTAGGATGGGTCCATCGGGCGTGGGGACGCCCGCGACCGGGACCCGCCATGCGCACCCTGCTGCTCGGATGCTGCGTCGCCTGTGGGCACGTCCTGTCATCCGCCTCCGCGACCGCGGTGGATGACCCTCCCGCTCCCGCCTTCATCGAACGCACCCATGTCGTCGCCCCGCATCGGGTCGGCGATTTCGTCCTCGATGCCACCCGCTACGACGCCGGCAACCGCCTGGCGGGGGTGATGCTGCGCTACCTCGTGCCCGGACACGATGAGACGCGCATCGACCTGTTCGTGTATCCGCATGGGCAATCCGGACCCGAAGAGGCGCTCGACAAGGGCATGGCCGATTTCCACGCCAGCCTGGAGGCGGCCGTGCAGGCGGGCTACTTCCGCGGGCTCGTGGCCGCGGATGCCGCGGAGTTCGACGTCGCGCTGCACGTGGCCTCGACCGCTGCGTCGCCGTCCGCCCCGGACGCGGACCATGACCCCGGCCTCGAGGATCCGCCAGGGTCGCTGCCCGTCCAGGACGACTCGCGCGAGGCACTGCTGGCGTCGCTGCTGGCCCCGGCGCCCCGCCACGTCGATGGGAGGGTGATCGAGCTGGGCTACGACGCTCCCGGTGCGGGCGGGAACGACTGGTTCGCCATGCGTTCGCGCGGTTAGCTGCTCTACCGCCAGCTCCACTTCTTCAAGGGCCGGATCAGCGCGGCTGAATCGCGGATCGGCCGGGACGAGTTCACGGCGCTCGCCGACTGCGCCATGCGGGAACTCGTCCCCGCGGTGCAGGCCTACAACGTCGGCGGTTGCGGCGATACGACGATCCACGTCGACTCCGATCTGGAAGAACAGGCGCTGGGGGAGGCGCTGATGCGGCAGCTCGTGGCCGCCGAGATCGGCAGCGCGGCCCGCAACTGCCACCGCACGCTCGACGAGGAGGCGCTGGCCACCCTGGCGCAGGACGCGGAGATCGTGACGATCGACTACGCGCCCGAGGACCGGGGCGGGCACCGACGCGCGGGCGGCCCGGGCGCGACCGGGCGGTTAGACTGGTCGCCATGACCAGGGGTCCCATCCGTCTCGATATCGCCGTCGGTTACGCCCTCCCGCGCAAGGGCCTGCCTTCGGCGGTCTCGTTCCGGCGCTGGGCCACGGCCGCCCTGGCCGGGCGCATCCGCGAGGCCGACCTGGCGATCCGCCTGGTCGGGAGCAAGGAAGGTCGCGCACTCAACCGCCACTACCGCGGCAAGGATTATGCGACCAACGTGCTGAGCTTTCCCGCCGAGCTGCCCGAGGGCCTGCCGCCGGGCGTCCGCATGCCCCTGCTCGGCGATCTCGTGATCTGCGCACCTGTAGTGGCCCGTGAAGCGCGCGAACAGGGCAAGGCCCTGAACGCGCACTATGCGCACCTCACCGTCCACGGTGCGCTGCACCTGCTGGGCTGGGACCACGAGGACAGCCGCGAGGCCGAGGCGATGGAGCAGCTCGAGCGCGACATCCTGGCAGGCCTGGGCGTGGACGATCCCTACGCCTCCACGGCCCCCTGAGGGGCCGGACGGTCGGCAGCGGCGAACCGCGGCGAACGCGGGGGCGTTCCGGCTGCGGGGTCTGGGGGCGGCAACGGCCGGCAGGCCAACGCGGCGACATGGCCGGAGCACGGGTCTAGAGGCAGTCGATCAGCCCGTCCATGACGCTGCGGTGCTGTCCTGGCAGTGGCGCGTACAGCGGCGCATCGACCGCGAGCGCATCGAGCAACTGGCCGATGTGGGTGCCCGGCACGAGCGGCGTCCGGCACTCCCAGAACGCGCGCTGGACCCCGATCCTGCCGTTGGCCTGCGCGATCTCCTCGTGGCTGGCGGCAAACGTCCAGACGCACATCCCGACCCGGCCGCTGACGCGATGCACCGAACAGCGGAAGCGCAACGGCTGGATGTTGCTGTAGTCGCCCTCGCAGAAGGTATCGCCGCAGATCCAGTCGAAATCACGCCGCAGGCGATGGACGAGGGTGAACCACGCCTCGTACTGCGCCTCGCTGTGGAAGAACTCCACCGCGTCGCCATAACCGGAGTGGTCGGCTGCCGAGACGGCGGCGGGCATCAGGCAGGCCAGCAGGCCTGCCGCGAGAACGGTCTTGCTGGACATGGACGTCCTCCCTGACGTCGTCGATGAAGTTCCAGCATGGACGCATGCCCCGGCGCGGGCCATCGGTGCTCGCCGCAGCCGCGCGTCGGAAAACTCCGGCCCCGCGCCGGCCCGTGGCAGGCAGCGCGGGTTTTCCCCAGATTGTCCCGCCGCGAATACGGCCAGCACAATCGGGCCATCCCCCATCCGTGCAGGGTTCCCATGGGCGTGTTCGACAGCATCGGCAACGGGCTTTCCCAGGTCGGAGGCGTGTTCAAGGGCGCTGGCGAAACCCTGTGGGAGACCGGCAAGGGCGTGGTCGATCTGGGCGTGGGCGTGGCGAAGACGGGCTACGACCTGAGCGGCGCGGGCCTGGTGACCGACGCCTACGAAGGCCTGACGGGCCAGGACGCGCCCGACTGGCTGCCTTCCGCGCAGCGCGGCGCCGACCGCGTCGAGAACGCGTTCGAGACCGCGGCCACGATTGCCCGCAATCCCGGGCTGCTGGTCGATGCCGTGGTCGAGCCGATCGTGGAGGACTGGAACAACGGCAATTACGGCGAAGCGATCGGACGCGGGCTGACCGAGGCGGTGCTGGTGGTCGTGGGCACCAAGGGCGTGGACAAGGCGGCCAAGGGTGTGCGTGTGGCCGATGTCGCAGCGGACACGGCCGGCGCCACGCGTGCGGCGAACCACCTCGACAATACCGCTCCGTTGACGCGCACGCAGGCCGACGAGATCATCGCCCTGCCCAAGGGCAGCCGCCCCGATCCGTCCGAATACCTGTCGCCGCAGTACATCGGCGAACACCTGGCCCTGTTCGACGAGGGCGCCACCCGCTTCCAGCTGCGCAGCGGACTGGACAAGTACGGCCCCGGCCAGGTGGACGGCACTTCCTTCGTGATGCCACGCGCCCAGGCCGATGGGCTGCTCGCCAGCGCCGGGGGCGACCCCCGTGCGCTGGAGCGCGCACTGGGCCTGCCCGAGGGCCAGTTGGACGGCAACACGCTGATGCGGGTGGACTTCGAGCAGCCCAGGCAGTTGGGCTTGCGCGTGCCATCGGGCAACGAGGCGGGTGCAAACGATCTGTGGATCCCGGGTGGACGCCTGCCCGATGGCGGCGCGGAAGCCGTGATTGACGTTGGCGCGATTCCCCCGTCAAGATACTCCGCGACCCCGGTCGACCCCTGACGCCACCGGAAACGCCTTGAAATTCAACGACCTGTTCGTCAGCCGAGAGCAGCGCTTCTCGCTCGGCATCGAGGAAGACTCGGGCCGCTACTACCTCTCCATCCCGGTGGCCAACCGGATGGTGGACTACGAGGAGTACTACGAGATCGACCGCGCGGCGTTCGAGCGCTACCGGCTCGATCCCGCCGCCGCCGAAGGCCTGCTGACCCGCTGCCGCGCCCGCGAAGCGGACGAACTGCTGATCCTGAAGCCCGGCAGCGATCGCGGTGTGCCGACCTGACCGGTTGGGCCCACGGCCCGCAAGCGGCTAGACTTGCCCTGCCGCCCGCGACGGGCGATTTCGAATCAGACACGTACTGCAATGTCCGAGGACGACAGTAGTAGCGCCTCCGAAACCCCGGAACGACGGCGCAGTTGGCTGGAGCGGCTGAGTTCGGCCATCTCCGGCGAGCCCAGCACCCGCGAAGACCTGCTCGAGCTGCTGCGCGACACGCATTCGGACGGCCTGATCGAGGCCGACACCCTGCGGATGATGGAGGGCGCGCTGGCCGTGTCCGACATGAGCGTGGGCGACGTGATGGTGCCGCGCGCGCAGATGGTGGCCCTCCCGGCCGAGGAGAAGTTCCTCGACCTGATGAAGCGGGTGGTCGAATCCGGTCACTCGCGCTTCCCAGTGCATGGCGAGGACAAGGACGAGATCCTCGGCATCCTGCTGGCCAAGGACCTGCTGCGCGGCGTGGTCGCCGACAACGGCCCCGGATCGGTGCATGCGCTGTTGCGGCCTGCGGTACTGATCCCCGAGTCGAAGAAGCTCAACGTGCTGTTGCGCGAGTTCCGGCAGTCGCGCAACCACATGGCCATCGTCATCGACGAGTACGGCGGCGTCGCCGGCCTGGTGACGATCGAGGACGTGCTGGAGGAGATCGTCGGCGAGATCGATGACGAGCATGACGACGCCGAGGACCCGAATGCGCTGATCGCGGCGCAGGCGGATGGCCAGTACGTGGTCGACGCGCTGACGCCGATCGCCGACTTCAACGAACGTTTCGGCGCCGACTTCGACGACGACGAGTACGACACCATCGGCGGCCTGGTCACCGCCGAGATCGGCCACCTGCCAGAAGCCGGCGAGGAACTGACGCTGGGCCGCTTCGCCTTCCGCATCGCGCGTGCCGACGCGCGACGGCTGCACGCCCTGCACGTGAGCGTGCATGCCGATCACGATGCGGGATAGGCCCGGCCTCCCGGGTCGCGCCGGGCGCGCAGCCGCGGGCGACAGCCAACGCCCCCGGGCTGCAACGCCGCGGGCCGCCAGGCGCAGCTCCCGGCCCGGGTACCCGCTGCGTCCGTCGGTGTTCCTGCTGTTGCTGGCCGCGCTGCTGGCGTTGGTTCCGGTCCAGGCGGCGCCGCGCATCGGCGTGGCCACGATGCAGCCCGGCGAGATCTTCTTCGAGCGCTTCGGACACAACGCCATCGTCGTCGACGATCCCGCGCTGCCCGAGCCGGTGTCATACAACTTCGGCTACTTCGACATGGAAGAGCCGGACTTCGTCGCACGCTTCGTACGCGGCGACATGCGTTACCGGCTGGTGGCGCTGCCGCTGTCGCAGGACCTGGCCTATTACCGCGAGGCCGGACGCGGCGTGTCGGTGCAGTGGCTGGATCTGGAGTCCACGCAGGCAACGCGCCTGGCCGAGGCCCTGGCGGTGAACGCGCGGCCGGAAAATGCGGTCTACCGCTACGACTACTTCCTCGACAACTGCTCCACGCGCGTGCGCGATGCGCTCGATGCCGCGCTCGACGGGGCCCTGGCGCGACAGCTGGCGAGCCGCTCGCGCGGCAACACGTTCCGCGGCGATGCCGTGCGACTGGCGTCCCCGGCGCCGTGGATGTGGCTGGGCTTCGACCTGGGCCTGGGGCCATCGGCCGACCGTCCCAACTCGCTGTGGCAGGACGCGTTCGTGCCGATGCGGCTGGCCGACGCGCTGGCGGGCATCCGGCGCGGGGACGGGCGCCCCCTGGTGTCCGGCAGCGAAACCCTCCTGCCCCACCGCCTGCCACCGGAGCCACCCGAAGCCCCGCGGTCCTGGTGGCCCTGGCTGATCGCCGGCATGGCGCTGGCCCTGGCCGCACGCGCGCTTGGGCGCAAGCGCCCGGCGGTGCTCGCTGCGACCGCATTGCCCTTCTGGACCCTGTGCGGCGTCCTCGGTCTGGCGATGGCGTTCCTGTGGGGCTTCACCGAACACCGGTTCGCTTGGGCCAACCAGAACCTGCTCCTGCTCTCCCCGTTGTGCCTGCCGCTGCTGCACGGTGGCTGGCGGATCGCGCGCGGGCGCGATGCAGGTCCGGTGTTCCGCGTGCTGGCCTGGATCCTCGCGCTGGGCGCGGTGATCGCGCTGTTCCTGCACCTGCTCCCGGTGCAGCCGCAGCGCAACGCGCACTGGATCGCGCTGCTGTTGCCGCTGCACGTTGCGCTGGCATGGACGCTGGGATTGCGGACGCGCCACTGAGACGGCCACGTCGCGCCGGGCGCTGCGAAGCTTCTCCAGTCGACCGCGGATTCCAGCGAAGGCCCGGATCCCGCACTGCGTGCACGACGACAGCCGTGACGTGAGACGCGTGGCCCGGATTAGGTACTCGGGCGTCCATGCCTGCATACGTATGCACGGACCCCGCACCGGAACGCTGTGGCACCATCGCGCCGACTCCGGGAAGAGGTCCCACGATGCCGATCCGCACCTTGCCGCTGGCCCTGCTGCTGTGCGCCCCCGGCCTTGCCTGGACTGCGACCGCATCGCCGCCCGGGGCCCGCGCGTGCTCGCCCGGCAACGTGGTCTGCGTCGAGGTGACCACCGACAACGACGGCCGTCCCGGTTACGCGGTCTCGCACAACGGGCGCACGGTGGTGGCGCCGTCGCGGCTGGGCATGATGTTCACCGATGCGCCCAAGTTCGAACGCAACCTGGAGATCGCAGCCCAGCGCCGCGACAGCGTCGACCACACCTGGGAGCAACCCTGGGGCGAACGCCGAGAGATCCGTAACCACTACAACGAGCTGGCCATCACCCTGCGCGAGCGGACGCGGCCGGGCCGCGACTTCGACGTGGTGTTCCGCCTGTACGACGACGGGCTGGGCTTCCGCTACGTGTTCGGCGAACAGGCGGGCATGTCGCGGCTGAACATCGCCGAGGAGTTGACCGAGTTCACGCTTGCCGACGATGCCACCGCCTGGTGGATCCCGGCCTTCGAGTGGAACCGCGAGGAGTACCTCTACCACACCACGCCGCTGCAGCAGGTGGGCGATGCACAGACCCCGATCACCCTGCGCATGGAGGACGGCCTGCACGTGTCCATCCACGAGGCGGCGCTGGTCGACTATTCGGGCATGAACCTCACCCGCGTCGACGGCCGCCGGCTGAAGGCCGCGCTCACACCCGGCAGCGGCGGTGCGCCGAAGGTGTCGGTGGCGACCCCCTTCAGCACGCCTTGGCGCACGCTGCAGATCGCCGGGCGTGCCGGCGACCTGGTGGAGTCCTCGCTGATCCTCAACCTCAACGAACCCAACACCCTGGGCGACGTGTCCTGGGTGGTGCCGATGAAGTACGTCGGCGTGTGGTGGGAGATGCACCTGGAGCGCAAGACCTGGGCCTCCGGCGCAAAGCATGGCGCCACCAATGAGAATGTTCGGCGTCACATCGATTTCGCCGCCCGGCACGGCTTCGGCGGCGTGCTGGTCGAAGGCTGGAACCTCGGCTGGGACGGCGACTGGTTCGGCAATGGCGGGGATTTCAGCTTCACCCGTCCGTATCCCGACTTCGACATCGAGGCGCTGAGCGCCTACGCGCGAGAACAGGGCGTCGTGCTGATCGGCCACCATGAAACCTCCGGCCACGCGGCGCACTACGAGTTGCAGCTGGGCGACGCCTTAGACCTCTACCGGCGCCTGGGTATCCCCGCGGTCAAGACCGGCTATGTGGCCGATGCCGGGCAGGCCAAGGTGCGCGACGCCGAAGGCGGAGTCGTCTATGGCTGGCACGAAGGCCAGGACATGGTGAACCACCATGCGCGCGTCATCGCCGAGGCGGCGAAGCGGCGCATCTCGGTCAACCCGCACGAGCCGGTCAAGGACACAGGCCTGCGCCGCACCTACCCCAATGCCATCACCCGCGAGGGTGCGCGCGGCATGGAGTTCAGCGCGTGGGGCCAGCCGGGCAATCCTCCCGAGCACGAGGCCAACCTGGTGTTCACCCGCCTGCTGGCCGGGCCGATGGACTACACCCCGGGCATCTTCGGGATGGAGACGCGCTCGCCCGGCGGCATCCAGACCACCTGGGCCAAGCAGCTGGCGCTGTACGTGGTGATCTACAGCCCGCTGCAGATGGCGGCCGACCTGCTGGAGCACTACGAGGCCAACCCCGGCCCGTTCCAGTTCATCAAGGACGTGCCGGTGGACTGGGAAACCACGCGCGTGCTCAATGGCGAAGTCGGCGACTTCGTCACCATCGTGCGGCGCGAACGCGGCGGGGACGACTGGTACCTGGGCGCGGTGACGGACGAACAGCCGCGCGCGCTCGAGGTCGCACTCGACTTCCTCGAACCCGGCCGACGCTACACCGCTCAGGTCTATCGCGACGGCGATCGCGCGGACTTCCGCGACAATCGCGAGGACATCGTGATCGAGACGCGCGAGGTACGCGCCACCGACACCCTGCCGCTCCGCCTGGCGCCGGGCGGGGGGCAGGCGATCCGGTTCATCGCACGGTAGTCGCGGCGGCCGCAGCCGGTTGCCGCCCGCGCGTCGCTGGCGCAGGATGCCGCGATGGAACAGCCTGCGCCCGCAAACCCGCCCAGCGTCATCAACTGCATCGTCTATGCGCGCGACGGCGCGCACCGCGACGTGCCGCTGGCCGACATCAGCGAACTGCTCGCCCGCGATCCGGAGAGCTTCGCATGGATTGGCCTGTACGAACCGGACGACACGGTCCTGGAGTGCCTGCAGGAGGAGTTCGGCCTGCATGACCTCGCCATCGAGGACGCGCACAAGGCCCACCAGCGGCCCAAGATAGAGGCCTACGGCAGCGGCCTGTTCCTCGTGGCCAGTACCGCCCAGGTGGTCGGCCAGAAGATCGCCTACGGCGAGACCCACCTGTTCTTCGGCCCCCGCTACCTCGTCACCGTGCGGCACGGCGCGTCCCTGTCCTATGCGGCGGCCCGCGCGCGCGTGGAACGCGAGCCCGATCTCCTGGCGCTGGGCCCCGCATTCGGCCTGTACGCGGTGCTGGACGCCATCGTCGACAACTACCTGCCGATCGTCGACGAGTTCAAGGCGACATTGCCGGCGCTTGAGAAGGACATCGTCAGCGAATCCTTCGAGCGCTCCACGGTGATCCGGCTCTACAACCTCAAGCGCGAGCTGACCTACATGCAGGTCAACGTGGCGCCGATGCAGGACGTGCTGTCGCAGCTGGTTCGCAGCAGCAGCCCGCAGATCACTGAAGAGGTCCGCGTCTACCTGCGCGACGTGCTCGACCACAGCCTGCGCATCAACCAGACCATCGAGGTACTGCGCGAGATGCTCGGCACCGCCCTGGCCGTCAACCAGGCGCTGGTGACCCAGGCGCAGGGCGAGGTCGTGAAGCGGCTCGCCGGATGGGCCGCCCTGCTTGCCGCGCCCACGCTGATCGCCAGCTGGTACGGCATGAACTTCGACCAGATGCCGGAGCTGCATGGCCGCTGGAGCTACCCGGTGCTGATCGGCGTGGTCGCGCTGGTGGTGCTGGGGCTGTATCGCTACCTGCGCAAGGTGCGCTGGCTCTAGTCCACGCGCGCCAGCAGGTCAGCGAATCCTGCGATGGCCGCCTCGCCGACCACGTCGCCGGCCAGCAGCGGCACTTCCTGCCGAGGGATCGCCGGCAGCGCCACGCCCAGGGTCTCCAGGTGTTCCTGCTCCTGGGCACGGCGCCCGGCGAGGAACGCGCCGGCGTCGTCGGGCGAACGCCGGTTGACCACCAGCATCGCCACCTCGATCCCGGTCCGCGCCAGGCTGGCCTGCAGTTCGATGGTCTCGAGTACCGGCAACCGCTCGGCCGCCAGCACGATGACGAACGCGGTCGTCGCGCGGTCGGTGAGCACCTCGCGCAGGTGCGCGAACAGATGGCGGCGGCGCTCCAGTACGGCCCGGATCGCCTGGTCCCGGTCGGCCGGGGTTCGCGTCTCGCCACCTCCCAGGGCGCGCGCACCCACGCCTTCGTCGCCGCCCAGGTTGCGCAGCGCGGCGCCGAACCGCTCGCTGCGCGCCTGTCGCCGCAGCAGTCCATCCGTCCAGGCCGCCATCATCTCGGGCAGCGCCATCAGGCGCGCGGTATGGCCCGAGGGCGCGGTGTCGAAGACCAGCAGGTCGTAACTGCCCAGGCCCTGCTGCACCAGCTGCGCGACGCGCTCGAGCAGCGCCGCCTCGTGCATGCCCGGCGCATCGCGCGACAGCGCCAGGTGCCGGTCGACCTCGCCCGCCAGGTGCGCGGGCATCAGCTTGCGCAATGCCTCGCCGACCTGGGCGAGGTGCGCATCGACGGTCGCGGCCGGATCGATCTCGACCGCATCGAGCCGGTCCGTCAGCGGTTGCGGCTCCGCGCCGATGCGGCGCTGCCACAGGTGGCCGAGGTTGTGGGCCGGGTCGGTGGACACCAGCAGCACGCGGCGGCCCGCGTGCGCCTGCGCATACGCCACGGCCGAGGCGACCGTGGTCTTGCCCACGCCTCCCTTTCCGCCGACGAACAGCACCCGGCGCGATGCGGCGAGCGTCAGCAGCATCCGACATGATCCAGCGGCGAGCGCTCCATGCCCATGCGGCGGTGCCAGTCGTGGAAGCGTTCGTACAGCACCGGCATCAGTTCCAGCGTGTACCAGGCGGCCGGGTTCGGCACGCCCAGCGCCTCCGAACACACCAGCAGCATGAACAGGTCGTCCTCGTCGCGCTGCGCGCGCGCGAACGTGCGCCGGTAGGGCGCGGCATAGAACTCGCCGAGCGCGGCGGCGAGCCGCGCCAGCGCCGACCCGCCGGGCGCGTGGTCCGTCATCCGGCGCGCTCCTCCTCCAGCGTGCCGTCCGCATCCGCGCCCCCGTCGCGGCCGGGGCGCCTGGG
>JAEXLY010000039.1 GCA_023444765.1 Pseudomonadota bacterium
CGGTCGGCCAGCTGGAATCGGCCACCGAGCACACCCGCTACTTCGCGGCCACCGGCGGTGCGGACAGCGACAACGCGGCCCATGTCGAAGGCGAGTACGCCACGGCCTCGGGCGAATCGGCCACCGCGGTGGGCGAGGGTGCCTCGGCCTACGGCAGCGGCGCGTTCGCGCTTGCGCCGCAGTCCACCGCGCTCGGGTTCAACGCCTCGGCGAGCGGGCAGTACGCCGTGGCGCTCGGCACCGCGGCCACGGCAGTTGGCGACGGCGCGGTCGTGCTCGGTCCCAACGGGGTGGCCTGGGGTTCGGCCGCGGTGGCCGTCGGCTCCGGTGCCACCGCCAATGGCGTGTTCTCGACCGCGGTCGGCGCGTTCACCAATGCGGCCGGCGTGACCAGCGTGGCGGTCGGCCGCAACGCGGTGGCCCTGGCCAACTTCGCCTCCGCCTTCGGTTCGGGCGCCTACGCCTCGGCCGAGAACAGCGTCGCCATCGGCCAGGATTCGCTGGCCGACCGCGAGGACACGGTCTCGGTGGGCCGCGAAGGCAGCGAACGCCAGATCACCAATGTCGCCGACGGCCGGGTGCTGGCCGGCAGCACCGATGCCATCACCGGCGGGCAGCTCTACGACGCGCTCGACAGTACCGCCCAGGCGATCGGCGGCGGCACCGAGGTCACGGCCTTCGGCACGCTGTCGGCCCCGGCCTTCATGATCCAGGGCAGCACCTACTTCAGCGTCGGCGACGCCTTCGGCGCGGTGGATGCGCAGATCAGCGTGCTCGACAGCCGCCTGACCGCGCTGGAAGGCGGTTCGGGCGCTACGGCTGGGCCGTCGACGGCCGCATCCGCCGGTCGCCGCCTGGGCGCGGGGGGCGCGGACGTCGAGACGCCGGCGTCGGTCGCCGATGCCGGCAGTCCCGTCACGTCGACCCCGGCCAGGGCCGCGGCGACGCCCGTGGCGGTCGGCCAGGGCGCGACCGCGACCCAGGCCACCGCGACCGCGATCGGCGATGGCGCCACCGCCACCGCCGCCAACTCGGTCGCGCTGGGCCAGGGATCGGTGGCCGACCGCGCCAACACGGTGTCGGTGGGCAGCGCCGGCAACGAACGCCAGGTCACCAACGTGGCTGCGGGCACGCAGGCGACCGACGCGGTGAACGTGGCGCAGCTCGAGTCCACCGCGACCCAGGCGGTGGCCTCGGCCAACGCCTACACCGACCAGCGCTTCGACGCCTGGGCCGACAGCTTCTCGGCCTACCAGACCGAGCTCGAGCAGCGTTTCACCGACCAGGACCGCCGCATCGACCGCCAGGGCGCGATGGGGGCGGCGATGTTGAACATGGCCACGAGCGCCGCCGGCATCCGCACCCAGAACCGGGTCGGCGTGGGCGTCGGCTTCCAGGGCGGGCAGAGCGCGCTGTCGCTGGGCTACCAGCGTGCCATCAGCGATCGGGCCACCGTGACGGTGGGCGGGGCGTTCAGCGGCGACGAGAAGTCCGTGGGTGTCGGTGCCGGCTTCGGCTGGTGACAGCGGGGCGGGGGCGCACCCGCGCTCCCGCCAGGATGAAACGGTACGGCCCCGCGGTGCGCATCGCGCTTCCGTCAGCCGCGGGGCGGCTCCAGCTTGAGACGGTGACTGCGGCGCGTGCGGGGGGATCGTCCGCGTCGTCCATTACGAGTTGATCCATTTCGTCGAGAGGGCAATCCATGAGCAAGCGCAACATCCTTCCCTGCACCCTGGCCGTCGCGGTCATCGCCGCCATCGGTGCGACGGGTGCCACTGCCGCCAAGAAGCCGAAGTTCGCGATGGACACGGCCAACCTGTCGGCCAGCCTCGGCGACCAGCAGGTGTTCCACCGCTTCGTCGTGCAGTACCGCGACGGCACGCGCGAGAAGGCCGATCGCAGCGCGGGCGTCGCCGCCTTCAGCCGTGCGCTCGACCGCTCGGGCCTGGCCAAGCGGCGCGCCGCCAATGCCAGCCACGTACGCACGCTCGCCAATGGGCAGCAGCTGATCAGGCTCTCGCGCAGCCTGGACCGGGTCGAGGCGGACGCGTTGCTGCGGCAGATCAAAGCGGATCCCAACGTGGTTTCCGTCCGGCCCGACCGCCTGCGCCAGATCGCGCGCAGCGCCGCGCGCCTGCCCGGTGTGCAGCCGGCCTACATTCCCAACGATCCGAGCTTCCTCGAGTACCAGTGGCACATGCTGGCGCCCGACGGGACGGACACCTACGACGGTGGCCCCAACCGCGGCGGCGCCAACGTGCCGGCCGCGTGGGACCTGGCCGACGGCAACGGCATCACCATCGCCGTGCTCGATACCGGCATCACCGAGCATCCGGACGTGAACACCTCGCTGGCCGATGCCGGCTACGACTTCATCAGCGACGCGTTCGTCTCCGGACGTGCCACCGACGACCGCGTGCCCGGCGGCTGGGACCTGGGCGACTGGACCATCGGCTATCCCGGTGCGGAAACCTGCCAGCAGCGCAACAGTTCCTGGCATGGCACCCACGTCGCCAGCACCGCCGGCGCCCAGCTGACCGACAACGGCATCGGCATGACCGGCGTGGCCTACAACGCCAACATCCTGCCCATCCGCGTGCTCGGCCATTGCGGCGGCTACGACACCGACATCTCCGACGCGATCGTGTGGGCCGCGGGCGGCGAGGTCGAGGGCATGCCGCTCAACGAGAACCCGGCGCAGGTGATCAATCTCAGCCTGGGTGGATCGGGCGCCTGTACCGACTACGAGGCCGACGCGATCGCACAGGCCAACGCCCTGGGTGCGGTGGTGGTGGTGGCCGCGGGCAACCAGAACGCCAACACCTCGGGCTACTCGCCGGGCAATTGCCCGGGGGTGATCACCGTGGCGTCCAATGGCGTCACCAGCCGTCGCGCCTACTAC
The DNA here is from genome assembly GCA_023444765.1 of Pseudomonadota bacterium. GTDB lineage: Bacteria > Pseudomonadota > Gammaproteobacteria > Xanthomonadales > Xanthomonadaceae > Luteimonas. Next base: position 2,903 of record JAEXLY010000039.1, read on the forward strand.
TCGAACTACGGCGACGGCATCGAGATCTCCGCGCCGGGCGGCGGCGTGTATGCCAACGACGGCAGCGGCGGCACCCAGATCTTCGACGGATTCGTCTGGCAGGCGCGCAACCCCAGCACCACCACGCCCACGCCGCTGGCGGAGATCAACCCGGCCACGGCCTACGGCGGTTCGGCGGGCACCTCGCAGGCCGCGCCGCACGTGGCCGGCGTCGTCGCGCTGATGCAGGGGGCGCGGCTGGATGCCGGGCTGCCGTTGCTCACGCCCGCCGAGGTGCTCGACATCCTGCAGGACACGGCGACGCCGTTCGCCGTGGCGCCGTCGGCCTCGCAGCCGATCGGCCCCGGTATCGTCAACGCCGCGGCCGCGGTGGCCAAGGCGATCGAGCCCCCGTGCGAGGTCGACTGCGCGCCCGACGCGACGCCGATCGCCAATGGCGTCGCCGTGGCCGGGCTCTCCGGCGGCGCCGGCAGCGAGACGCTCTACAGCATCACCCTGCCGCAGGGTGCGAGCGGGCCGCTGAGCATCATGACGAGCGGCGGCAGTGGCGATGTCACCCTGCTGGTGAGCTTCGAGGCCGAGCCCACCGCCGCGGACGCCGACTTCCGTTCGGCGCGTCCGGGCAACAACGAGACGGTGCGGATCAATGCGCCGCAGGCGGGCACCTACTACATCAAGCTGGTCGGCGCCCGTGCCTACAGCAACGTGCGTCTGCAGGCCCGCCACAACTGATCCAGGTGGTACTTGCGCAGGAGCCCCGGCCCATGGCGGGGCTCCTGCTTTTTCGAGGGCGGCGCGGCGCAGAGGCTGCCGCACGGCCCGCGGTCGGAGACCGTGATCGGGTTCCGCCCACGGTGGCCGGGGTGGGCATCAAGGCGGCGTGGTGGGCGCAAACTGCTACAGTCGTGGCCCCCGACGGATGCCGAACGTGAACGCGATCCCCGATCCTCCCGTCAGCGAGTCCGTGGCGCAGGACGCGGAGGACCGCATCGTCGCCGCGCTGCTCGAGCGCCAGCAGCTCAAGGAAGTGGACCTGGCGCGTGCGCGGCGCCTGCAGGAGGAAACCGGTGGCGGCATCCTGCCGCTGCTGTCCAGGCTCGGCCTGGTCTCCGAACGCGACCATGCCGAGGCCAGCGCCGGCGCGCTCGGCCTGCGCCTGCTGGCCGCCCGCGACATGCCCGCCGACCCGCCCGACCTGTCGGCCGATGGCGCATCGCTGAGCGCACGCTTCCTCCGGCAGTTCCATCTGTGCCCGATCGGCGAGCAGGACGGGCGGCTGCTGCTGTGGATGGCCGACCCGCACGATGGCTACGCACTCGAAGCGGTGCGGCTGGCGACCGGCCGCCAGGTCGAGCCCGTGGTGGGCCTGCGCTCGGAGATCGACGATCTCATCGAGCGGTGGCATGGCCAGGGACGCAGCGCGATGGGCGCCATCGTCGAGACCGCCGACGGCGAAGGCGGCGCCGACATGGACGACGTCGAACACCTGCGGGACCTCGCCAGCGAAGCGCCGGTGATCCGCCTGGTCAACCTCATCATCCAGCGGGCGGTGGAACTGCGCGCGTCCGATATCCACATCGAGCCGTTCGAGAACCGGCTCAAGGTGCGCTACCGAATCGACGGCGTGCTGGAGGAAGGCGAAAGCCCGCCCGGCAACCTCACTGCCGCGGTGATCAGCCGCATCAAGATCATGGCCAGGCTCAACATCGCCGAGCGCCGCCTGCCGCAGGACGGCCGCATCATGCTGCGCGTGCAGGGCAAGGAGCTCGACCTGCGCGTGAGCACGGTGCCGACCGCGCACGGCGAGAGCGTGGTGATGCGCCTGCTCGACCGCGGCACCGTGGTGTTCGACTTCGAGCGGCTGGGCTTCACCGGCGATTTCCTGCCCGCGTTCCAGCGCGTGCTGGAGCAGCCGCACGGCATCCTGCTCGTGACCGGCCCCACCGGTTCGGGCAAGACCACCACGCTCTACACCGCGCTCTCCAAGCTCAACACGCCCGACGTCAAGATCATCACCGTCGAGGATCCGGTCGAGTACCAGATCGAGGGCATCAACCAGATCCAGGCGCGTCCGCAGATCGGCCTGGACTTCGCCAATGCCCTGCGCAGCATCGTGCGCCAGGATCCGGACATCATCATGATCGGCGAGATGCGCGACCTGGAAACCGCGCGCATCGCGATCCAGTCCGCGCTGACCGGCCACCTGGTGCTGAGCACCCTGCACACCAACAACGCCGCCGGCGGCATCACCCGCATGCTGGACATGGGCGTGGAGGACTACCTGCTGACCTCCACGGTCAATGGCATCCTCGCCCAGCGCCTGGTGCGGCGGCTGGAGCCCACGCATGCCGAGAAGTATCCGGCCTCGCCGGAGGAGATCGACAAGTTCGGGCTGCGCCGGTTCCAGCCCGAGGGCGAGATCTTCCTGTACCGCCCGCGTGGTTCGGCGCTGGCGCCCACCGGCTACCTCGGCCGTACCACAATCGTGGAGTTCCTGGTCATGAATGACGAGCTGCGCCGCGCGGTGATGCGCCACGCCGGCATGGGCGAACTCGAGCAGCTCGCGCGTCAGAACGGCATGCGGACCATGTACGAGGACGGCCTGGCCAAGGCGCTGGCGGGCGTGACCACGATCGAGGAAGTGCTGCGCGTCACGGAGGAAGCCTGATCATGGGTCGCCTGGGCACGGCGGGCGTCGCCGCGATCCTGCTGGCGGCCCTGTGTGCCCCCGTCGCGGAGGCGGCCGGGCCGCCGCGCAGGCAGGCCGAGCGCCACGAACTGGCGGGCTTCGCGATCGGCAGCGGGCGGCCGCCCCTGGCCCTGCAGGTGGAGATCGTCGATGGCCGGGTGGTGTCCTCCGCGCCCGTCGCCGAGGGCGGCAACCTGCGCGCCGTGCGCAGCGGCGACGATGCCGAGCCGATGCTGACGGTGAGCGCCAGCCTGCCGGTCACGGTCAAGTTCGACCTGTACCTGTCGCAGGACGGCGAGCGCTTCGTCTACACCAGCAGCTGCGCGGTCACCCCGGGGATCTCCTCGTTCGAGATGTGGCGGCAGCCGGTCCGCGAGTTCGCGATCGGCAATCCGCGCGTGGTGCCGGGCGGCAGGATGCGCTGCGAGTAGCCGCCGATGCCCCTGTACCGCTACAAGGCCCTCAACAGCCGCGGCGAGACACTGGACGGCCAGATGGAGGCGGCCAGCGACGCCGAGGTGGTCCTGCGCCTGCAGGAGCAGGGCCACCTGCCGGTCGAGACGCGGCTGGCGAGCGAAGCGGGCGGCACGTCCTGGCGCTCGCTGCTGCGGCCCAAACCGTTCGCCGGACAGCGGCTGGTGCAGTTCACCCAGCAGCTGGCGACCCTGCTCGGCGCCGGGCAGCCGCTTGACCGGGCGCTCACCATCCTGCTCGAGCTCCCCGAGGAGCCGGCCGCCAAGCGCACCATCTCGGAAGTGCGCGACGCCGTGCGGGGGGGCAGCACGCTCTCGGGCGCGCTGGAGCGGCAGCACGGTACGTTCTCGCGCCTGTACATCAACATGGTGCGCGCCGGCGAGGCGGGCGGCAGCCTCGAGGAGACGCTGCAGCGCCTGGCCGACTACCTCGAACGCAGCCGGCTGCTGCGCGGACGCGTCGTCAATGCCCTGATCTACCCGGTCATCCTGCTGGTGATGGTGGGGCTGTCGATGATGTTCCTGCTCGGCTACGTGGTCCCGCAGTTCGCGGCGATGTACGAGAGTCTCGATGCGCCGCTGCCGCTGTTCACGAAGATCGTGCTGGCGCTGGGGTTGTTCGTGCGCGACTGGTGGATCGTGCTGGTGGCGGTGCCGGCGCTGGCGCTGTGGTGGCTGGACCGGCGGCTGCGCGACGTGGCGTTCCGCACGCGGTTCGATGCGTGGCTGCTGCGTGTACGCCTGGTGGGACCGATGGTGGCGCGGCTGGAAACCGCACGCATGGCGCGCACGCTGGGCACCCTGCTGCGCAACGGAGTACCGTTGATGGCCGCGCTGGGCATCGGCCGCACCGTGGTCGGGAACCGCGTGCTCGCTGCCGATGTCGAAGCCGCGGCGGAGGAAGTGAAGAACGGCGTGGGCCTGTCGACGGCACTGGGCAAGGGCAAGCGCTTCCCGCGACTGGCGCTGCAGATGGTGCAGGTGGGCGAGGAGTCGGGCGCGCTCGACGCCATGCTGCTCAAGACCGCCGACACCTTCGAGCAGGAAACCGGTCAGGCGCTGGACCGCATGCTGGCCGCGCTGGTGCCGGCGGTGACCATGCTGCTGGCGCTGGTGGTCATGGCGGTGATCCTGGCGGTGCTGGTGCCGGTGTACGACCTGACCAGCGTGATCGGGTAGGCGCTGCAGGCGCAGATCCGGACGGATTCGGAAACGATTTGGAGAACTGGAACATGCATAACCTGAGATTTCAGACGCGTCGCGGCGCGGCGCGCGGCGGGAGGTCCCTCGCGGATGCTCGCCCTGGCGACAGCATCGCGGCCTCGTCGGCACGGGATGCCATGCAGCACGCCGTCGGCCGTGGCGACGGCATCATTGGCGCGAGGTCGTCCGGTCACTCGCAGCGGGAAAGCCTCGCGCGCGGCGGATTCACTGGTGTCAGCCGTGGCGACGGCATCATTGGTGCGAGGTCGTCCGGTCACTCGCAGCGCGGGTTCAGCCTGATCGAGATCATCCTGGTCGTCGTGCTGATCGGCGGCATCGTCGCGTTCGCGGCCACGCGCATCCTTGGCGGAGGCGATCGCGCGCGGGTCAACCTGGCCCGCGCGCAGGTGCAGACCATCGCCGACAAGGTGAGCCAGTTCGAGATGGACACCGGTACGCTGCCCGCCTCGCTCGACCAGCTGGTCACCCAGCCCGGTGGCGCAGTCGGCTGGCTCGGTCCGTATGCCAAGGAGGCCGAACTCAGGGATCCCTGGAACACGCCACTCGAATACCGGGCGCCCGGCGACGGCCGGCCCTACGACATCGTCAGCTACGGTGCCGACCGCAAGCCCGGCGGCGACAGCGTCAATGCGGACATCCGCAACGACTGAACCCGGGCGGCGGACGCGGTGAGGAGTCCGATGCCCGGCGTGCTGCGCGCGGCTGCTTCGCAGCGCGGGATGTCGCTGCTCGAGATCCTGCTGGTGATGGCGCTGATCGGAGCCACCGGGCTGCTGGCCGCGGGCGTCCTCACCGGCGGCTTCGACCGCATGGAACTGCGCTCGACCGCGCGGGAAGTCGCCGCACAGCTGCGCTTCGCGCGCACGCGCGCGATCGCCACCGGCAGCACCCGGCAGTTCACCATCGATCCTGGCGCGCGCGCCTGGCAGGGCGCGGAAGGGCACGCGGGCGAGATTCCCCGTTCGCTGGAGATCGAGTTCACCGGCGCGCGCGAGGTGCAGGCGGGCGAGGGCGTCGGTGCGATCGTGTTCTTCGGCGATGGCGCCTCGACCGGCGGCCGCGTGCAGCTGCGCATGCGCGACGCGGCCTGGAACATCGACGTCGCCTGGCTCACCGGCGAAGTGAGTTTGCGCCGGGCGGAGGCCACGCCGTGACGCGCACGAGGACGCATGGGCGGGGCGCGGGATACCTGGCGGGGGCCGGCGCGCCGGCCGCCGCGCTGCAGCCCCGCCGGATTGCGGCCGTGGCGGGCGCTCGCATGCCAGCCTGGTGCGGAGGCGGACGCGCCGGGGACTGCCGTGCGTTGGCCGGTTCCGCGTGCGTGGCGCGGCTGAAGGGGCGGGTTCCGGTCGGTGGCCGCTGCGCCGTCGTCCGGGCGGACACCGGGACGGAACGGCGCCAGTGCAACGTCGGCCGCGCGCCTGGTGCCGCGTCGCAACGCGGCTACTCGCTGCTGGAGATCATCGTGGCATTCGCCGTGCTGGCGCTGGCGCTGAGCCTGCTGCTCGGCACGCTCTCCGGCGGGACGCGGCAGGTGCGATGGGCTGCCGACAGCGGCCGCGCGGTGCTGCATGCGCAATCGCTGCTGGACGAGGTGGGCGTGGGCGAGGTGCTGGTGCCCGGTCGCCGCGACGGCGACTTCGACGGCGGCCGCTACCGCTGGGTGCTGGATGTGGCGCCCTACGTGGATCCGCTGCGGCCGCCCGGCCAGCCGGCCGATCCATACGCCCCCCAGTTGCTGCAGCTGCGGCTCGAGGTGAGCTGGGGAGAGGGTGGGCCGCGCGAGCGCCTGCAGCTCGACACCCTGCGCCTGGTGCAGCCCGATCCATCGGGGCTGTCCGGATGAAGGGGGGCGTTTGCGGCTCCACGCGGCGGCGGGGCCGGGGAGCCGGGCGATCGGCTGGCGTCGGTCGCGGCGGCGGCCTCACCGCCATCGTGGCGGACTGCCACTCGCGGCGCGGCGACGACCGTGC
>JAEXLY010000055.1 GCA_023444765.1 Pseudomonadota bacterium
CTGCAGGCGGCCGGCCGCATCGGTGCGACGCTGCAGGTGGACCGGCGCATGGCGGAAATCGCCATCGGCGCGCTGCGCCGGCAGCGCGAGGAGCAGCGCGCGCTGCGCCTGTTCGTCACCCAGTCGCCCTCCACCCTGGCGCACGACGGCCATGCGCAGTGGCTTCTGCAGGCGCTGGCCGAGGCCGGCATCGACGGCGCCTCCCTGGTGATCGACGTGCGCCAGGACGATGCCCTGGTGCACGCGCTGTCGCTGCACGAGTTCTGCGCCACGATGGTCTCGGCCGGCGTGCAGCTGTGCCTGAGCCAGTACCGGCACGGCTCGGAGGCCAACGCCCTGCTCGGCCAGCTGCCGCTGGGCTACGTGCGCCTGGATCCGCGCTACTCGCGCAACCTCGACGACCCCGGGGTGCGCGACGAGATGCGCAGCGCGATCGACTACGCCCACCGCATGGGCCTGCAGGTGATCGGCCAGCAGGTGGAGGATGCGCAGTCGGCCGCGACGCTGTGGATGACCGGCGTGGACTACATCCAGGGCAACCTGGTGCAGCGCCCGGCGGGCGAACTGCAGTTCGATTTCCAGAACTCCGTGCTCTGAGGAAACCCGGGTATGGCGCTGATCAGCAATGCCCGTCCCTCAAGCGTCATGCTCCGCTGGTTCGCGCTCGGCGCCGCCGTCGGCGCGGCCATGAGCCTAGTCCTGCACGTGCTCGGCATGGAAGGGCCGTGGCAGGGCTTCGCGCTGGTCCTGGCGCTGCTGGCGGTGTTCGCCTCGATCGCGGTGTTCTACAACCTGCGCACGCGCGACGTGGAACTGCGCGAGGCCCGGGAGCGCGCGGAACGCGACGAGGCGGTGCTTGCCGAACTGCACCGCGAGCTCGAGCGCCATGCCCAGCTCGAACAGGAACTGCGGCTGGCCAAGCAGGCGGCCGAATCGGCGGTGATGGCCAAGGGCGAGTTCCTTGCCACGATGAGCCACGAGATCCGCACGCCGCTCAACGGCATCGTGCCGATGCTCGACCTTCTGATGCACGCGCGCCTGGCGCCCGACCACGCCGAGCTGGTGCGCACGGCCTACCTGTCCTCGCAGCAGATGCTGCGCATCGTCGACGACATCCTCGACTACTCCAAGCTCGAGGCCGACAAGCTCGAGCTCGAAACCACCGCGTTCAACCTGCGCGAGGTGGTGGAGGGCGTGCTGCAGCTGATGGAGCGCCCGGCGCAGAGCAAGGGCCTGCGCATGCACATGCAGATCGACGCCGGCGTCCGCCTGCCGGTGCGCGGCGACCCGGTGCGGCTGCGCCAGGTGCTGGGCAACCTGGTCAGCAACGCGGTCAAGTTCACCGAGCGCGGTTCGATCACCCTGTCGCTCAAGCGCCTGGGCGAGACGGCGACCCAGCACCAGTTGCGCTTCGAGGTGCGCGATACCGGCGTGGGCATCTCGCAGGCGGCGCAGGGCCGGCTGTTCCAGGCTTTCAGCCAGGCCGATGCCTCGACCACGCGGCTGTACGGCGGCACCGGCCTGGGGCTGGCGATCTCCAAGCGCATCGTCGACCTGATGGGTGGCCGGATCGGCGTGGAGTCCGAACCGGGCCTCGGCGCGACGTTCTGGTTCGAGATCCCGCTGCTCAAGGTGCAGGGCGACATGCAAGTCGAAGAGACCAATCCCAACGGCGGCCGGCTGCTGCTGCTCAGTGCCGATCCACGCCTGCGGCTGCGCCTGAGCATGCTGCTGCCCAACTGGGGACTGCGCGTGACCTCGGTGGAAACCACCCAGGAAGCACTGGACCGGTTGCGCAAAGCCGCCAACCAGGGCCCGCCCTGGGCCTATTCCATCGTGCTGGCCGACCTTGCCGGCATGCGCAACACCGCGCTCGCCCTGTACCGGAACCTGGGGCGGCAGGGCGTCTATGGCGAACTGCGCCTTGTCTGCCTGTACGGCGAGGATCCCGTGCCCGACGAACTCCAGCGCAGCGTGACCCTGCTCAGCCGCCAGAGCCCGGACGCCGCCCTGCGCTCGGCCCTGCTGGAAACGCCTGCTGCGGCCCAAGAGACCGGCGAGCCCGCATCGGCAACCTCGCCGCCCGCCCCTGCCGTTGCCGCCGCGCCGGACCCCGACCGGCTGGTCCTGCGCAAACCGCGGGTGCTGCTGGTGGAGGACAATCCGGTGAACCTGATGGTCGGCCAGCGCCTGCTCGGCGTGCTGGGCATCACCTGCGACACCGCCAGCAACGGCGAGGCCGCCCTGCTGCGCATGTCCGCCTCGCGCTACGACATCGTGCTGATGGACTGCCAGATGCCGGTGATGGACGGCTATACGGCCACGCGGCGCTGGCGCGAGAACGAGGAGGCCGCGGGCGACGGCCGCCACCTGCCGATCATCGCCATGACCGCCAATGCCATGGCCGGCGACCGCCAGAAGTGCCTGGACGCCGGAATGGACGACTACCTGCCCAAGCCCGTCACCCGCAGCGAGCTCGAACGCTGCCTGCACCGCTGGTGGGACCCGGAGCAGATGGCCATGCCGGACGACGCCACCGGTGCGGAGGCGCGGGAAGCCCCCGCCCCGGTCCCGACCAGCCTCGATGCGCAACTGCTGGGCCTGCCGACCGGAGAGATGGAGACGCCCGTCGCCGTGGCGTCCGCCGCCCCTCGACCCGAACCGGTCGCCGTGGCCGAGCCAGCGGCTGCGGCCGCCGTCGCGGAGGCGCCGGTTGCGGCGCTGTCGACGACGGAGACGCCGGCCGTGTGGACGGCCGCCACGGTAGCGCCCCCAGCGGTCGCCCTTTCCTCGTCAGGGCGCGGGCCGGCCGGACCGGCCGCCGCTTCCGTCGCGCCGGTCGCGCAGGTTCCCGCCATCCCACCCGGGCAGCTCCCCGGGGCGGAATCCCCGCCCCCGGTGGCGCCGCCGGTGCCGCAGCGGCCGCGTGCGACCACGCCTGACC
>JAEXLY010000076.1 GCA_023444765.1 Pseudomonadota bacterium
GTCGCGCGCCGCGTGCCGCGCGAGCAGACCGGCGCCCATGAAACCCGCACCGAACAGGCACAGCAGCGCAGGGATGCCCCAGATCTCGAAGGGTCGATCGATGCGGACCAGCGCGCTGCCGTCCGCCAGGCGCCGGTAGCGCACCGCCACCGCGCTGCCCACCGCGGGCACCGCCGATTCGTCGGCGGCCCAGCCACCGACCGCGTGGTCGATCCGTCCGCCGGCATCGCGGTAGGCGACCACCGGCACCACGTTGGTACTCACGTAGCGTCCGCGCCAGTCGCGGACGCCGCCCGCGCGACCCTGGTGGCCCACGACCACCCCCGACGCAGGCGTGGCGTGGCGCTGGAACTGCCAGGCCGCCGCCAGCAGCAGCGTGCCCAACACCAGCGCCAGCGCGCCCAGCACCAGCCAGCCCCACGACAGCCGGCGCCCGTCCCCGCTCATTTCATGCGCACTGTCACCCGCCCGCCCTCGGCCGGCAGATCGAACGCGATGCGGTCGAAACCGGGGCGCGCGAACACGGTGGGATTGTTGGAAAACCCGTAGTCGTCCTTCGGGATCCCGAGCGGGCCGACGTCGAACCTGCGGTTGCCGTCCTTGTCGTGCAGCACCATCACGCCGTATCGGCCGGCCTTGAGTCCGTCGAACCGAACCTCCAGGCGATCGTCGCCATCGGGGTAGGCACGCTGCATCAGCAGGGCATCGCGCCGGTTGTCCCAGGCGTCCGCGGAATCGTAGAGGAACACGGTCAGCCGCCCGGTCTGCGCGCCCACGCGCTCGATCTCCACCACCAGCTCGACGGCGAACGCGGGCAGGGCGAGTGCGGTCGCGAACACGGGCAGGAACAGCAGCGGCCGCAGCCGGCGCGAGAGGGTCATCGGGAATCTCCTGTCAGGGGAACGAGGCTCAGGCATGGGCGATGCGCGTGGCCGCCGCCGCCGGCGCCATGCGGTAGCGCCGGTCCAGCCACAGACGCGCCGCCACGGCCAGCAGCACCGGTGCGAACCAGGCCAGGTAGAACCACGCCGGGCCCTGCAGGACCGGCAGCAGCCGTGGCAGGCCGATGGACAGGAACGCGATATGGGTCGCGGCGGCATTGGCGACCATCGCGCCGTAGTGTTCCTGCAGCCACCAGAGCGGCTGGCGGGGGATGATCCGCCGCCGGCGCAGCATGTCGATGCCGGTCAGGATGCCCACCAGCGAAAACCCGGCGAGCAGCGGCTGGCCGCGATCCAGGCCCAGCCACAGCACCGCCAGGCCGGCCAGCGGATTGGCGATGGCCAGAACATGGTAGGTCGTGCCGAGGTAGCGCGCGGGTTGCGCGCGGTCGCGGATCGCGCGCCAGGACAGCCAGACCGAGGTACTCACCAGCAACAGCAGGTAGCCCAGGAAGCTCGCGCCCGCGACGTGCCCGGCCCAGACGCGCTCGAGCGTCAGCGGCACCCCGCTCGCGATCACCAGGGCCATGGCCGCCAGGTAGACGCGTCCGCTCAGCCGGTGCGCGTGGCTGCCCTTGCGCAGCAGTGCCGACAGCCAGAAGCTGCCCAGCGCGGCGGTGCCGGCGGCGATGTGGACGACGACGAAGCTCGCGGAACCGGTCATGACGGCAGCCTCCAGGAGGCCCGCCAGCGTGCGGACCCGCGCGGGCCGATCGCAGTGCCGGCGGTCATCGATCCCGGGTGCCGGAAGTCACTTTCTGCACGCGCGGCGTTGCCAGTGCGGCGCCGGCCGCCGCAGGATGGCGGCCCGGACCGGAGCCCTGTCATGCACGGCCAGCTCAAGCCGCTGCTGCAACCGCTGAACCTCGCCGCCCTGGTGACGCTGGCCACCGTCGCCTGGTCGATCCATGGCGAACTCGGCGGCCAGCGGCTGGCCGGCTGGGGGCTGCTGGGCATGTTTGCGCTGGTCCTGATGCGGATGGACGCGCTGGGGCCGCGCCCGCGCCTTCGCGTGGCCGGCTACGCGGTGCTCGCCGCCTGCGCGATGGGGGTGGTGGCCCTGGCGCCGCGCACCGGCACGTCGCCGATCCTGGTCGTGGTGCTGGTCGCGGCCCTGGCCGTGGACTACCCGGCATGGCGGGTGCTGCTGGCGGCCGCCGCGCTCAACCTGGTGCTCTATCTCGTGCTTCGCACAGGCGGCCATGCCGCCCCGGGCATGGCCGTGGGCGTGTTCCTGGGCTTCCAGGCGTTCGCCGCGCTGGTGGCCCACTACGCCCGCAGCGCCGAGGCTGCCCGCGACCGCCTGGCGCGGGTCAACGCCGACTTGCTGGCGACGCGTGCACTGCTGGCCGACAGCATCCGCGATGCGGAGCGGCTGCGTTTCGCCCGGGAGCTGCACGACGTGGCCGGGCACAAGCTCACTGCGCTGACGCTAAACCTCCGGGCGCTGGCCGAGCTGCCTGGATGCACTGATCGCGAAGAGCTGCGGATCGCGCTCGACATGTCCGCCGGGCTGATGGCCGACCTGCGGCAGGTGGTGCAGGCCTTGCGCGAGGACCGCGGCCTCGACCTGGCCACGGCCCTGCACGCCCTGGCCGCGCCCTTCCCGCGGCCGGCGCTGCGGCTGGTGATCGACAAGGCGGTGCGCATCGACAATGCCGGGACCGCCGACGCGCTGCTGCGCATGGTCCAGGAAGCCCTGACCAATGCCGCCCGCCACGGCCAGGCCCGCCAGCTCGAGGTGGCGATCGGTCAGGAAGGCGGCCGCATCGCAGTGGCGATCGAGGACGACGGCCGCATGCAGGCGCCGCCGCGCGAGGGCCACGGCCTGTCCGGCATGCGCGAGCGACTGGCCGAAGCGGGCGGCACGCTGTCGCTCTCGGTCTCGGCGCGTGGCGGGCTGCGCATCGATGCGAGCCTGCCGGCATGACCGCGCCGCGCGTCGCCCTTGCCGACGACCAGGCCCTGGTGCGCGCCGGACTGCGCGCGCTGCTCGAGCGGCAGGGCATCGCCGTGGTCCTCGAGGCGGACGATGGTGCCGCGCTGCTGGAAGGCCTCGTCGCGACCCCGGTCGACGTGGTGCTCAGCGACATCCGCATGCCCGGCATCGACGGGATCGAGGCGCTGCTGCAGCTGCGCGCGCGTGGCGATTCCACGCCAGTACTGCTGCTCACCACGTTCGACGACGCCGACCTGCTGCTGCTGGCGGCCGATGCGGGCGCGCAGGGCTTCCTGCTCAAGGACGCCGCGCCGGAGGACCTGCGCGACGCGATCTTGCGCATCGCAGCGGGCGATGCGCTGCTGCAGCCGGTGAGCACCGCGCCGGTGCGCGCCCGCTACCGCTATCACGCTGCCGATGCGCCCGCCGAACCGTTCAGCGCGCGCGAGGTGGCGATCCTGCGGCTGCTGGCGGGAGGTTATTCCAACCGCGAGATCGCACGCTCGCTGTTCCTGGCCGAGGGCACGGTGAAGAACTACGTCTCGGCCATCCTCGACAAGCTGGGTACCCGCGACCGCACCCGGGCGGTGCTGAAAGCGATCACGCTGCGCGTGATCTGACGGTCTGGCCGATCCGACCCGGTCCGCGGACAGGCGCGCGCCCTCAAGCCCTGCGCAGCGTCCACCCCGTCGCAACGGCTGAGACGGGCCGGAGGCACACTGGGGCGATGTCGATGGCCAGCAAAGCCAAGGCTGTGGCGACCGCGCCCATCAAGGGCCGCGGCGCGGCCTCGTACGTGCCCGGCCGCTACGAAACCGCGACCGTGCATGCCGAGGACGATGGCTGGGACAGCCTGCAGGCGCGCGACGAAACCGATCCTGCGCCGCATCCTGACACCCGCGTGCACGAGGAGAGCGCCCGCAGCATCGTCAGCCGCAACGACTCCCCGGACGTGGGCTTCAGCCAGTCGGTCAATCCCTACCGGGGCTGCGAACACGGCTGCGTGTACTGCTTCGCGCGGCCCTCCCACGCCTACCTCAACCTGTCGCCCGGGCTCGATTTCGAAACCCGCCTGTTCGCCAAGACCAACGCGGCGCAGCGACTGCGCGCGGAGTTCCTGCGCAGTGGCTACCGCTGTTCGCCGATCGCACTGGGCATCAACACCGACGCCTACCAGCCGATCGAGCGACGCTACCGCATCACCCGTTCGCTGATCGAGGTGATGGCCGAGTTCCGACATCCGTTCAGCCTGTTGACCAAGAACGCGCTGGTCACGCGCGACATCGACCTGCTCGCGCCGCTGGCCCGGGAGGGCCTGGTCACCGTCCACTTCTCGGTGACCACGCTGGACAACCGGCTGTCCGCACGCCTCGAGCCACGCGCGGCGGCACCGCACGCCCGGCTGCGGGCGATGCGCGAAGTGGCCGCCTCCGGGATTCCGGTCGGGGTGATGGTGGCCCCGGTGATCCCGGCCATCAACGACCACGAGATCGAGGCGATCCTGGAGGCCGCCCATGCGGCCGGCGCGCGTTCGGCCGGCTACGTGCTGCTGCGCCTGCCGCACGAGCTCAAGGACATCTGGCGCGAATGGTTGCAGCTGCATCATCCGGACCGGGCGGCCCATGTGATGAGTCTGGTGCAACAGATGCGGGGCGGGCGCGACTACGACAGCGGCTACGGCACCCGCATGCGCGGGCAGGGCCCGTTCGCCCAGTTGATCCAGGCACGCTTCCAGCGGGCGCGACGGCGCCTGGGGTATGGCCGCCTGCCGCCGCTGGACTGCAGCCGGTTCGCGCCGCCGCCCGCGCCCGGCGACCAGGGCCGGCTGTTCTGAGCGACCGGTTCACGCTCCCTGCACCGACCCTGCACACCGTTCTTCCGTAGACTGTCGCCCGCCCGGTGCCCTTGCCCTCGACGTGACCGATCGTGCAGGTTGATGTGTCCTTGTTCCAGCAAGCGTTCGAGCAGGCGGACGCCGGGATGGCGCTGCTTGCCCCGGGCGGCGAGTGGCTGACCGCCAATGCGGCACTGTGCAGGCGGCTGGAACGGCCTGCGGCGGAACTGCTGCAACTGCGTGCGCACGAGGTCCTGTTCGATGCCGCCACCGCGCGACGCATCGAGTCCGCGCTTGCCGGCGAGGGCGCCTCGCGCCGCAGTTTCGTCGTGGACCGGCCCGGCGGGCAGTCCTGGCGCATGTCGCTGGCACGGCTGGGCGCGGATGCCGACGCCGCGCTCCTGCTGGAGATCGCGCCCGACGACAACGCGGTAGCGGACCGCGTGCAGGAGCACCTGGCCCACGGCATCTCGCACGACCTGCGCGCCCCCCTGCGCGGCATTGCCGGTTTCGCCGCGCGCCTGGCCGAGTCCGGCGCCGTGGCCGGCACGGGCATGACCGACCTCGAGCGCATCCGCGCGGCCGCGCTCCGCGCCGAGCACCTGGTCGACGGCCTGCTGGAACTGCTGCGCGCCAGCCGCCAGCCGTTGAGGGACGAGGAGGTCGACATCAGCCTGCTGTGCGACTGGGTCGCCGGCGAACTGCGCGATGCCGACCCCGCGCGCGAGGCCCGGATCGATGTGCCGGCGGGCCTGCAGGCCCGCGGCGACGAGCACTGGCTCAAGGCCATGCTCGGCCACCTGCTGCACAACGCATGGAAGTTCTCGGCGACCTGCGAACGCGTGGACATCCGCATCGAAGGCAGCGTCGCCGATGGTCGCCTGCTGATGGCCATCCATGATGGCGGCTGCGGTTTCGACATGCGCTATGCTGACAAGCTGTTCGTTCCGTTCCAGCGATTGCATGGAGCCGAACAGGGGGGAGGCAACGGACTGGGCCTGGCGATCTCGCGCCAGGTCGCAGAGCGCCATGGAGGCCGGCTGTGGGGGACCTCGCGCGCCGGCGAAGGCAGCACCTTCTTCATCGAACTGCCGGCCGCCGCCGGCCGTGAACCGGATGAACGCCATGACGCGTAGCGAAATCCTGCTGATCGAAGACAACCCGGACGACGCGGAACTCACCCGTATCGCGTTCTACGAAGCCGGCATCGATCGCCAGCTGGTGGTGGCGCGCGATGGCGCGGAAGCGCTGGATTACCTGTTCGCGCGCGGACGCCACAAGGGCCGGGATGCCACGCAGCTGCCGGCCATCGTGCTGCTCGACCTCAACCTGCCCAAGCTCGACGGGCGCGAGGTGCTGCAGGCGATCCGCGGCGACGCGCGCACGCGCGGACTGCCGGTGGTGGTGCTGACCACCAGCGACGAACCCTTCGACGTCGAGGCCACCTACGCGCTTGGCGTGAACAGCTACATCCGCAAGCCCGTGGACTTCGACCAGTTCGTCGGCGTGGTCAAGCAGATCGGGCTGTACTGGCTGGTGCTCAACCAGCCGCGCGTGGCCGGCTGAGGGCCGCGCCCCCCGTCAGCCGTACAGTGCCTCGGCGCGCTGGAACAGGATCCAGCTGGTGGCGATGAACTTGTCCGCGCCTTCCGGGCGGTTGCCGCGATGGGTGTGGGTGAACGCGGTGGGCGCGATCAGCAGGTCGCCGGCACGCGGGACGACCTTGCGCTGCTGGAACAGGAACTCGGTTTCCCCGCCATCGAAGCCGTCGTTGAGGTAGAGCGTCCACAACAGGTGCCGGTGCAGGGTTTCGCAGTCGCCGGCGCGCGGATACAGCTCGCAGTGCCAGTACGGATAGCCGCCTTCGCCCGCGCGGTACCACTGCAGGTTCACCGGCCCGGGCCGCAGGCAGGTGCGCGCCAGCTGGCCGAGCGCACGCTCGTCGAGCGCGCTGACGTCTTCGGCCGACAGCCGCCGCAGTCCACCATCGCCCCCCGGCTGCTGCAGCATCAATGGGGCGACCAGCGCCTGCGGATAGCGCCGCAGGTAGGACAGCAGGCCGCCATAGACCGCGACGTTGAGCGCCTGGGCGACGTCGGCCCAGTCGGCGCGGTCGCTGATCGACAGGTCCCGGCTGTGCTTGAGCTCGGGATGCACGCCGCCGCCCACCCGGCCCGGCTGCAGCGCGTCGCTGGCGCGCAGCCGGGCGG
>JAEXLY010000079.1 GCA_023444765.1 Pseudomonadota bacterium
CTTATCTGCCCGCGGCCGCCGGTGGTGGTGTTGCGGCCTTCCAGCCAGGCGATGCCGAGCGCATCGTCGTCCTGGGCCCACATCGAGACGAAACCGTGCTCGCTGCGGGTACCGTCGTCGTGCGGCATCACCGGCGCGGCCCAGTTGGCGCCGCCGTCGCGCGAACGCGTCAGCACCACGTCGTAGGCATAAGGAGCATCGCCGCTCCTCTGCAGCCAGTGCGCCCACAGCGCGCCGTCGGGAGTCGCGGCCAGGTGCGGCACATCGGCCCAGTTGGCGACCATCGCGTTGCCTACCGCCACCGTGGTCATCGCCTGCATCCAGCGTCCCTGCCCGGGCGACCAGGCGCTGAACTGGAAGAGGTGGCGACGCCCGCGCTGCGAGTTGATCCAGCCCAGCAGCAGCCTGCCGTCGGGCGCGGCAGCCAGGCTGGGCGAGGCCGAGCCCGGCAGGGTACTGGGCAGCACCCATGGCTCGACGCGACTGGGCGCCTCCAGCGGCGCGGCCTCCACGGCGGTCGCCGAGGGCGCGTCCGTGCGGCCGCAGCCTGCAAGGGCGAGCAGGAGCACGGCGGTGGCGAGGCTGGGCCGGGGCATGGCGGGTCTCCTGCATGGGATGCGCGGGCAGCGCTGCCGCGCCAGTCGGCCGCCACGCGGCATCGCGCAGGCAGCGCCTGCATTCTCGGGAATGCGGGCGTCGATCGCCAGTGTGACGCCCGTGCGTCGCGCCATGGCGTAGGCTGGCGGCTGTTCCCGGGCATCGCTCCCCATGTTCACCACCGTCGCCAGCTACCACGATCCTGTCCAGGCGCAGATCGCGCGCGGCCTGCTGCAGGCCGAAGGCATCGAGGCCCAGCTGGGCGATGAGCACCTGGCGCTGGCCAACTGGGAATGGCGCCTGGCGATCGGCGGCACGCGGCTGCGCGTTGCGCAGGAGGACGCAGCGCGCGCATGCGAGATCCTGCGCGCGCTCGACGCCGGCGAGTACGCGATCGACGACGATGCCACCCCGGCCGACCCGGCGCTGCGCGCGCCCGACCGCGAGTCGGCGTCCAGCCGCCTGGCCTGGGTGGCGCTGGTGCTGCTGAACATCCCGCTGCCGTGGCGGCGACGCGGGCGCGGCGACGAGGCGGTGCGCGAGGCCTGACACGGCACCCCGGTGCCGGCACCTTGTCAACGGGTTCCGGCCCGCGCCCGCGGTTGCCACAATCGCCGCTCCGCGGCAGCAGGCCGCCCGCAGTCCCGACGACATGCCCGAGATTTCCCCGGCGCTCGCGCGCAAGATTTCGCACACCATCGCCGAGGAGATCGGCGCGAAACCCGAGCAGGCCAGTGCCGCCATCGCCCTGCTCGACGAAGGCGCGACCGTGCCGTTCATCGCGCGCTACCGCAAGGAAGTCACCGGCGGGCTCGACGATACCCAGCTGCGCAACCTCGAGGTGCGCCTGGTCTACCTGCGCGAGATGGAGGAACGCCGCGCCACGATCCTGTCCAGCATCGAGGAGCAGGGCAAGCTCACCGACACGCTGCGCGCGGACATCGAGGCCGCCGACAGCAAGGCGCGGCTGGAAGATCTCTACCTGCCCTACAAGCAGAAGCGCCGCACCCGCGCCCAGATCGCGCGCGAAGCGGGCCTGGAACCGCTGGCCGATGGCCTGATCGAGGACCCGACGCGCGTGCCGGAGGAGTTCGCCGCGCAGTTCGTCGATGTGGACAAGGGCGTGGCCGATGCGAAGGCCGCGCTGGAAGGCGCGCGCGCGATCCTGATCGAGCGCTGGGGCGAGGACGCCGGCCTGATCGGCGAACTGCGCGAGTGGCTGTGGGCCGATGGCGTGATCCGGGCGAAGGTGGTCGAAGGGAAGGAAGCGGCGGGCGAGAAGTTCCGCGACTACTTCGACCATGCCGAACCGCTGGCGAAGATTCCCTCGCACCGCCTGCTGGCGCTTTTCCGCGGCCGTCGGGAGGAGTTCCTGACCCTCGACCTCGAACCGGGCGGCGACCCCGAGGCGGGGCATCTCTATGCCGAGGGCCGCGTGGCGCTGCATGCCGGCATCCGCGACCAGGGCCGCGCCGCCGACACCTGGCTGCGCAACGCCTGCCGCCTGGCGTGGAAGGCCAAGCTGCACCTGCACCTGCTGATCGACCTGTTCGCGCAGGCGCGCGAGCAGGCCGAGGCCGAGGCGATCTCGGTGTTCGGCGACAACCTCAAGGACCTGCTGCTGGCCGCGCCGGCCGGCCCGAAGGCGGTGCTGGGCCTGGATCCCGGCCTGCGCACCGGGGTCAAGGTCGCCGTGGTCGATGCCACCGGCAAGCTCGTGGCCACCGACACCATCTATCCGCACGAGCCGCGCCGGCAGTGGGACCAGTCGCTGGCCTCGCTGCGCAAGCTGTGCCAGGCGCATGGCGTGCAGCTGGTCGCGATCGGCAACGGCACCGCCTCGCGCGAGACCGACAGGCTCGCCGGCGACCTGCTCAAGCTGTGGCCGGAGCTGAAGATGCAGAAGATCGTGGTCAGCGAGGCCGGCGCTTCGGTGTATTCGGCTTCGGAACTGGCGGCGAAGGAGTTCCCGGACCTCGACGTCTCGCTGCGCGGCGCGGTGTCGATCGCGCGGCGCCTGCAGGACCCGCTGGCCGAGCTGGTGAAGATCGAGCCCAAGGCGATCGGCGTCGGCCAGTACCAGCACGATGTCGACCAGTACAAGCTGGCGCGCGCGCTCGATGCGCGCGTGGAGGACTGCGTCAACGCGGTCGGCGTGCACGTCAACACCGCATCGAGCGCGCTGCTGGCGCGCGTGGCCGGGTTGTCGACGTCGGTGGCCGAGAACATCGTGCTGCACCGCGATGCCAACGGCCCGTTCAGGCGCCGCAGGGACCTGCTCAAGGTGCCGCGCCTGGGCGAGAAGACCTTCGAACAGTGCGCGGGCTTCCTGCGCATCGCCGACGGCGACGAGCCGCTCGATGCCTCGGGCGTGCACCCGGAAGCCTATCCGGTGGTCGAGCGCATCGTGCAGGCGACCGGCAAGCCGATCCAGGCGATGATCGGCGACAGCGGTTTCGTGCGCACGCTCAAGCCCGCGCAGTTCACCGACGAACGCTTCGGCGAGCCCACCGTGCGCGACATCCTGAAAGAGCTGGAGAAGCCCGGCCGCGATCCGCGCCCGGAGTTCAAGGCCGCGGTGTTCGCCGACGGCGTCGAGGACATCTAGGACCTGCGCGAGGGCATGATCCTGGAAGGCGTGGTGAGCAACGTCGCCGCGTTCGGCGCCTTCGTCGACATCGGCGTGCACCAGGACGGGCTGATCCACATCTCGGCGCTGTCCGACAGGTTCGTCAAGGATCCGCGCGAAGTGGTGAAGGCCGGCGACATCGTCAAGGTCAAGGTGCTGGAGGTCGACGTGGCGCGCAAGCGCATCGCGCTGACCCGGCGGCTGGACGATGCGCCTGTGCCGCGC
>JAEXLY010000085.1 GCA_023444765.1 Pseudomonadota bacterium
CCTCTATGACTACGATGCCAATGGCAATGTGGCCGCGATCAGCGACGGCCGGAGCGGCAACCGCGGCCACCGGAGCATGACCTACGATGCCCTGGACCGGCTGACAGCCGTCACCGTGCCCCAAGGCCCGTCGTCCTTCTTCGGGAATGCCACCTACAACTACGACGTGCTCGACAACCTGACGCGTGTCCACGTGACAGGAGGCAACAACCCCCGGGGACCACTGCTACTGCTACAACGGCAATGGGCAACTGTCCTTCGTGCGTACCGGCCCGGTGTGCCAGGGCACCGCGAGTCCCGCCGTCGCCGCCCTGGAGTACGATCCACAGGGCAACGTGGACCTGAGGAACGCGGAGGACTACAACTTCGATCTTGGCAACCGGCTCCGGCAGGTCGCGGGCAAGGAGTGGTATGCCTATGACGGGCACGGCCGCAGGGTATTGAGCTGCACGTCCGCGGCGTGCGACTACCAGCAGTATGGATTCGACGGCAAGCTGTACCTGCATCGGGACAACCGCGCGAACAAGCTGTTCGACAACATCTACCTGGGCGGCAGCCTGGTGGCGATCCGCGAGCAGCCAGCTGGGGGTGGGGCGGTATCGGTGCGGTACCAGCACACGGATGCCCTGGGCAGCCCGGTGCTGGTGACCGACCAGAACCGGGCCGTTGTCCAGGCGCAGACGAGCGAGTACGAGCCTTACGGGTGGCCGGCCAATCGCGCCTGGCGTGACGGGCCGGGGTACACCGGACATGTGGAGGATGCGGCGACGCGGCTGACTTATATGCAGCAGCGCTATTACGATCCCACGATCGGAAGATTCCTGAGCGTGGATCCAGTGACGGCGAACAGCGATCCAGTTGGGATGTTCAACCGTTACAGGTACGCAGCAAACAACCCCATGCGCTTCACAGATCCAGATGGCAGGATGGACAAGGAAACGCGGCAGGGTCTAGCTGAGCATCGCGCTATCGTGCGTGCAACAGCGCAAGGCGCCGGTACGGCAGGCATTGCATTGGGCGCAGTCGAGGCTGTTGCCAAAGCCGAAGCAAACGCCTGGTCTGCAGTCGCCGCGAAGGGAAGTGGTCCGGCTGCGGCCGGAGCTCTCGCAAACGCTGCTGACTACGGAAAAGTGGCGGCGGGTCTAAGGGTTGCCGGGGGCACTCTGTCTACCGTAGTTGGGGCGGTAGAGATCGTCACAGCTAATGATGCCGGCGATGTGGATCACGGCGTGACGGTAGCAGGTCTCGGCGTACTTGCTGCCGGCGGCCTTGTTGCCGCGCCAGTGGCTGTTGGCGCGGCCGTCGTTGATGGGGTCGTGCAGCAAACTGAGTACACCTCGCCACGAACTGGAGAAACGTCAGAGGGTTGGCGCGGGGTTTCGGCTGCGCATGAGGACGGAATTCGAACCCAGCACGAG
Source organism: Pseudomonadota bacterium (assembly GCA_023444765.1). GTDB lineage: Bacteria > Pseudomonadota > Gammaproteobacteria > Xanthomonadales > Xanthomonadaceae > Luteimonas. The sequence goes on from JAEXLY010000085.1 coordinate 1,419, forward strand.
CGGGACATTCGTCGTGGACGGCCAATAATTTGCTGACGGAGAACGAGCCTTGTTAGCAGTTCGAACCATGTTTGCTGCGGTAGTTGGTATCCAAGCGTCCGAAGGAAACCCTTATCCTCAGTGGGCTGCGTGGATTGTATTGACTGCTCAACTGGTGGCACCCATTCTTGCTCTCGCTATGAAGTATCTACCTGATATTTCGCAGGGAATCGCTGTTATTGGATCTGTGGCTATTTCGTACTTAACCGTGATTCTTGTAACAAGGCCTATCGTGGGGTACTCGATGCAAGCGGGCGGGCAAACTTCCACGAAGCTGAAGATCGCCAGTGTCCTCTTCGCATCCATAGTGGTCATCGCAGTCATAGCGCGTTTCTCGCCGGAACTATCAGTTCTCGCCTACGCTGCCTACTGTTTTATTCCGTTGCAAAGGCTGCTTAAACTTTCGATTCATCGTGTGGCCTAGGTAGTCGTCCCTGACGAACTTACTTGATGCATGAGGTATAGCGTCCTTGGCGCATTCACGCGTGCCGGGGCTGCAAGGTTTCGCTACGCTGACCGCAGGTTCCTTGGAGTTGCGAGCCAGCTTATGCGCAAGCGCTCCGTTGCGGAGCAAAATGGGGCTATCGGGGTCAGGTTCACTTCCTGATGCCATGAAGCACAGTGTGCCGATGTCGGGGACAGGGCTCCTGTAGCGGATGCCGACATGGCTGGGATCGTGGGCCGGTTCCGTTTGCCCAGTCTGCTACTGCTGGTCCGCCTCGCTCACCGTCGCCTCCAGCGGCACGCCATTGGCCTTGAGCCAGTCCGCCACGGCCTTGCGCTCGGCCAGGGCGCGGTCGTTGAGCAGGGCGCGGTTGTAACCGAAGTAGTACGACTGGAAGCTGGCGCCGCCCGAGTTCTCCGCCAGCGGTGGGGCGCCCTTGGCCAGCAGCGCCAGGATCGCGCCGCCGTTGTTGGTGCGCGCCGCGACATGCAGGGGGGTGTCGCCGTTGCGGTCGGCGATCCCCGGGTCGGCACCGGCGTCGAGCAGCACCCGGTACTGGTCGGCGCGCGGCGAGAGCAGGGCCTGCACCAGCGGCGTGGTGCCGGTATGCGGGTTGCGCGCGTTGGCGTCGCCGCCGTGTTCGAGCACCAGCCGCAACAGTTCGGCCTTGCCCGAGAATGCCGCCGCGTGTACGGCCGTGTCGCCGCGCGGGCCGGGCCGGTTGGGATCGGCGCCGCCCTGCAGCAGGGCCTCGACGCTGGCCTGCTGCCCTTTGGCGATCGCGGACAGCAGCAGGGTGCTGCCATCGCTGCCGGGCGCATCGGCATCCACGTGCTCGAGCTGGCGGCGGATTTCGGCCGCATCGCCGCGCGCAACCGCATCCGACAGGGGCGAGAGTTCAGGGCTGGAGAAGGTGTCGTTGCTCATGGACGGCCGGGCGCACCCCGTGGCGAAGCAGAGGACAAGCGCGGATGCGGCGAGGGCGGTCCGGGAACGCATGCGCGGCATTGGAACGACGATCATAGCGCCGTGCAAGCAGCCACCGTCCGGCGGAGCCGCATCCGGTCAGCGACCGAACAGTCCGCCGACGAAGCTTGCGGCACCCTTGGCCAGGTCGGTGGCGCCCTGCGCCACCCAGCCGGCGCCGTCGGCAAGCGTCTCGACCACCTGGCCGCCGGCGTCGGCCACGAACTCGACCACGTCGCCGCCGCGGTCGACCGCGCCGGCCAGGACGTCGCCCAGCCAGCCATCGACCTGATCGTCGATCTTCGCAGCCAGCGTGTCGGCGTAGCCATCCACGGTATCGCCCACCGAGTTCCACGCGCCCTCGGCGAAGTCGCCGGCCAGGCTGAAGCCGCCCTGGACATGGCGGCCGTTGGTGAACTCGTTCGCCCGCACCGCATCGATGTCGGTGGCGAAGTCGTGGACGTTGCGCGCGTAGTCGTCCTTGGCCACGTCGGGCAGCAGGTTCTGCAGGTCGCGGCCCAGGTTGGACGGGTTCTCGTAACCCGCCTGCCAGGGCTGGTGTTCGATCATGCCGGCAGTCAGCGCGTTGGGACTGTGGCTCATCGCGCTGTAGGCGAGGTTGCCGACCAGGTTGGCGCCACCGGTGACGATGCCCGCGACCGGATTGAGCGGCACTAACGGCGTATGCCGCGCGGCCTCGACGCCCGCGTTGATCAGGGCCAGCTGCTGCGGCGTCATGCCGTCGAGCTCCATCGGCCCGTAGTGGTTGAACATGTTGTGTTCGTCGGCCGCCGCCGGCTTGACCACGATCTGCGTGCCCAGCGCATCGGGCGCGGCCAGGCCGGTGATCCAGCTGTCCTGCGCCTTGGTGAGGGCATCGTCCTGCAGGGAATAGGCCCGGATCTGCCCGCCCTCGGCGACCTCGCGCGCGCGCTGGGGATCGATGCCGATGCGGTCGAGCGTGTTGGGATGGATGCCCGAGGCATCGAAGGTGACCGCCGGCACGCCGCTGGCCAGCGCGCCGACCGAGGCCAGCCCGCCGCCCTGCGAATGGCCGGTGATCGCGAGGTTGGTCGAGGCGCCGCCCTGGCCATCCCCGAACATGCGCGCGAACTCGACCGCGGTATTGACCGCGGTGACGCTGAACTTGTCGCCGTCGCGGGTCTCGTAGCCCAGGCCCTGGCGGAAGTTGTTGTCCCAGTCGTCCGCGCCCTCGGCGGTGCCGCGGTACGAGAGGACGTAGTTGCCGGCGCCGTCGGTATAGATCTCGGCGCGGAACTCCTGCGCATTCGACGGCACGGTGTCGTTGGCGCCCAGGTATTGCAGGCGCCAGGCCTGGGGATCGGCCACGCCCAGGTCCTGCAGCTGCGCATCGGTCACCGCGTTCCATCCGGCCGGGGGGGCGCCACGGGTGCCGTAGACCGCTGTGGCCAGTTGCGACAGGGTGACGTCGAACGGCTGCGCGCGGGTGCCGCCGGCGACCTCCGCCAGGGTCTGGCCCGACGGGATGCCGAAGGTGCCGCCCGCCTGGGAGGGCTGCGGGCCGCCGGTGGGGGAGGTGGCCGGCGGCTGCAGCTGGGGGTGATAGCTGGCCTCCGGGCGCCAGGGGCCGGCTGCGAACGCACCGGGTTCCGGCCGGGCGGCAGGGGCTTCCTGGCGGCTGGCCCAGGACATCCGTGTGCCCGAATCGACGACCTGCGAGATTCCGCTGACCATGACGGTCTCCATACCAGCTGGTACGGGCACCCTAGCCCGGCGCGTGCGCGCCCGACAGCTAGGGCGTGTCCTAGGCGTTGGCGCCTGCCGGGAGCCCTGGCTGGCCCGCAGCCGGGCCGCAGCCGGGCCGCGCCGTTCAGCTGCGGGCGACCGCCGTGACAGCGATGTCGGAGCGGTTGGTTAGAATGTGCCCACGGAGCCGATCGCGTCCGACAGGGGAATCGCAATGCAATTCAAGTCACGTGCCCAGGCGCGCGCATGCCTGCTTGGCCTGTTCCTGGCGTTCGCCACGCCGCTTCCGGCCGCGTTCGCGCAGTCGCTGCCACGGCCTGCGGAGTTCTATTTCGACGAAGACAGCGCCGCGCGTCCGATCGTCGCCATCGAAGGCAGCGACGATGCCACGGTGGCCCAGCTGCTGCGGCTGAGGGATCGCGGCGGCCGCAATGCCGAGCAGGCGGTGGCGCAGCTGGCGCACCTGTCGATGGCGGCTGGCCGCACGGACACGGGCATGGCCCTGTATGCACAGGCCATCCAGGAAACCTCGCCCGGCAGCCAGCGGCGCCGCGCGCTGCAATGGAACCAGGCCTGGGACCTGTATCGCAGCGGCGACGTGGAAGCGGCGCTGGCGCTGTGGGCCGAGGCCGGCAGCAACCCGGTGGTGCGCCATGCCTGGGTCCCGCCGACCCTCGCGCTTGCGCTGTGGAAGCTCGACCGCCGAGCGGAGGCCGTGGCCTGGTACGCCGCCGCGGTGCGCACCTGGCCCGACCGCTGGTCCGATCCCGCAGCGCTGCCCGGACTGCTGCCGGGCTGGCGCGAGGAAGATCGCGCCACGCTGGCCGAAGTGCTCGCGGCCTGGCAGGCGGATCCGCCCGCCTGGCCATAGGCCACGCCCCCGCGGAGGCCTTCCGCGCTAAGGTGCGCGCATCGCACTGCCACGAAGGGGGCCGCTTGCGCGCCACAACGAGAATGATCACGCTCGCCGCGGCCATCGCCTGCGCGGGCGCCACGGGCGCCGCCAGCGCCGCGGACCGCATCACCGGCCAGCCCTTCGCCACCCGCAGCGAGGTGCATGCGCCCAGGGCGATGGCGGCCACCTCGCATCCGTTGGCCACCCAGATCGCGCTGGACGTGATGAAGGCCGGCGGCAGCGCGGTCGATGCCGCGATCGCGGCCAATGCCGCGCTCGGGCTGATGGAGCCCACCGGCAACGGCATCGGCGGCGACCTGTTCGCCATCGTCTGGGACCCGAAGAGCCGGAAGCTGCACGGTTACAACGGCTCGGGCCGTTCGCCGCGCTCGCTCACGCTGGCCGAGTTCGAGCGCCGCGGCCTGACCGAGGTGCCCTCGCACGGCCCGCTGCCGGTCACGGTGCCGGGCACGGTCGACGGCTGGTTCGCGCTGCACGAGCGCTTCGGCCGGCGCTCGATGGCGGACAACCTCGCGCCGACGATCGCCTATGCGCGCGAAGGCCATCCCGTGCACGAGGTGATCGCCTACTACTGGGACCGCTCGGTGCCGCGCCTGTCGAAGTGGCCTGGCTTCAGCGAGCAGTTCACCATCGACGGACGGGCGCCGCGCACGGGCGAGACCTGGAAGAACCCCAACCTAGCCGACACCCTGCAGCAACTCGCCGACGGCGGCCGCGACGCGTTCTACAAGGGCGGGATCGCGCGCACCATCGACGCCTACTTCAAGGCCCACGACGGCTACCTTTCCTACGAGGACATGGCCACCCACCGCGGCGAATGGGTCGAGCCGGTGTCGACCAACTACCGTGGCTACGATGTGTGGGAACTGCCGCCGAGCGGCCAGGGCATCGCCGCGCTGCAGATCCTCAACCTGCTCGAACCCTACGACCTCAAAGGCTACGGCTTCGGCAGCCCCGAACACGTGCACCTGTTCGTCGAGGCCAAGAAACTGGCCTTCGCAGACCGTGCCGCGTCGTATGCCGATCCGGACTTCTACCGCACGCCGGTGCAGCGCCTGGTCTCCAAGGCCTATGCGCGCGAGCGCGGCAGGCTGATCTCGATGGACCGCGCCATGCAGGCCGCCGAGCCGGGGGTGATCCCGCAGCTCAACGAGGGCGACACCATCTACCTCACCACCGCCGACGCCGACGGCATGATGGTGTCGCTGATCCAGTCCAACTACCGCGGCATGGGCAGCGGCATGGCGCCGCCGGGACTGGGTTTCATCCTGCAGGACCGTGGCGAGCAGTTCGTGCTCAAGGCCGGACATCCGAACTCGTTCGCCCCGGGCAAGCGCCCGTTCCACACCATCATTCCCGCCTTTGTGACGAAGGACGGCAAGCCCTGGCTGAGCTATGGCGTGATGGGCGGTGCGATGCAGCCGCAGGGGCACGTGCAGATCCTGCTGAACCTGATCGACTTCGGCATGAACCTGCAGGAAGCCGGCGACGCGCCGCGCATCCAGCACGACGGCTCCACCGATCCGGCCGGGCAGGCCGAGGCCATGGCGGACGGTGGCCGCGTCGAACTGGAAACAGGTTTCCCCTACGAAACCGTGCGCGCGCTGATGCGCAAGGGCCACAGCGTGCGCTACGCCGACGGCCCTTACGGCGGCTACCAGGCGATCATGGCCAACCCGCACGGCGGCTGGACCGGCGCCAGCGAATCGCGCAAGGACGGGCAGGCGGCCGGGTACTGACGGTCCTGCCTCGGAGCGACGCTATGCTGTGGCGGATTTCCACGGACTTGTTGCCCATGAGCCCACGCCTGCTGCTGGCCGCCGCGATGCTGCTGTTCCCTGCCGTCCACGCGCAGGAGCCCGGCGAGGGTCCACGGCCGGAACAGTTGGCGGCGCACCTGTCGCACACCGGGCGCGTCGCGTCCGCGCTGGCGCGCGAGGGTGGGCCACGCGAACTCGCGTTGGCCGCGCTGCTGCGCGAGGTCGGAATGCGGCAGGGTGGTGACGACGACGCGACCCGGGCGCGCGACCCGCAGGCCCAGGCCTGGTCGCACGCAGCAGCGTCCGGGGCCGGCGATGACGTGGCCGCCCACCGGTTGCTCGTCGCCGCCGCGCCCGCGGACGATCCCGTCCGGCGCGCGGCCGCGCGCCGCGGGGAGGCGGGCGAGCCCGCCAATCTGGTGCCCTTGCTGCATGCAGGCCTCACGGTCGATGCGCTGCTGGCGCAGGCGCGCGCGACCTCGCGGGCGGATTCGGGCATGTACGCGGACGTGCGCTGGATCGCGGCAGCGATGCGGCGGCATCCGCCGACCGCGGCCGAGCAGGCGGCGATGACCGCGGGCCAGCCGTTCCACGGCGACGAGTCGGCGGCGGTCTTCGCCATGGCGCTGTGGTCTGCGAGGGCCCTGCCGGGCTACGCGCCCCTGGTCGAAGCCTGCAGTGAACGCATGCTGCGCGCGCTCCCGGCGCGTCGCGAGGATTGCCGGCACGTTGCGATCCTGCTGGCCGACCACTCCACCAGCCTCGCCGATGAACACGCCGGACTTGCGATGCTGCGCGCGCTGGCGGCCACTCCCGGGGAGCGGGAGCAGTTGCAGGCGAGGCAGCGGCGCATGGACTGGCGCATGCTGCAGTGGGGACGCCTGGTGCGCGAACAGCCGCGCGATGGCGCGGGGCAGTTCGCGCGGCTGCTGGCGGATGCGTCCCTCACCAGCGAGCAGCAACTGGTGGACCGCGTGCTGGCCGAAGGCGGCGTGGCCGCCGACCCGCCGCCTGGCTGGCAGCCGCCGCGCCGGTGAGCCCCGCTTCTGCCGTGCGTCGGGGCTTGCGCCGTGCCGCCATGGCCTTGGCAACGGGTGCCGCGCTTGCCGGCTGCGCCCATGCGCGCCAGAGCGTCGAGGCGCGCATGGTCCTGCCCGCGGCTGCGCCGCGGATGCAGTTGGACGAGAACCAGGCCTTGCTCATGGCCGTGTCGATCGAGCAGCCGATGCCTGCCTACCCGGACGGCACCGGCGGCGAGGACAGTCGTACCGAAGTGTGCATCTCGTTCGTGGTCACCGCCGATGGGCAGGTGGCGGAGGCCGCGCACGCACCGGGCGTCGACGGCTGTGCCGGGCGTCCCGATCCAGCGCTGGTTGCCGCGGCGCTGGAGGCGGTGTCGCGCCGGACGTCCTTCGGCGCGGCGATCTGCGAATATCCGGAAGGCGTCGCGCCCGCGCCGGACTGTTCTGGCGAAGGTGTCGTGGTCCGCGCGGTGCCGGTCCGGCTGATGTACGCCTTCGCGTTCGAGCGCGTGGGCGGGCGCGGCCGGGTGGTCGTTCGCCGCGCCTGACGGCGCCTCAGTCCGCCGGTACGGTGCGGGCCGCGGCCCACTGGCGCAGCGCCTGCACCTGTTCTCGCATCACCACCGACAGCGGGCGGGTGTGCCGCAGCTCCTCCAGCAGCAATGCGTTGTCCACGGTGCCGCCGTCGGCATGGGCGGTGTAGAGCGCGGAGACGATGGCCTGTTCGATCTCGGCGCCCGAGAAGCCGTCGGAGGCCCGGGCCAGCGCAGCGAGGTCGAAACGCTCGGCCGGCAGCTCGCGCCGGCGCAGGTGCAGCTCGAACACGTGGGCGCGGGTGTCGGCGTCGGGCAGGTCGACGAAGAAGATCTCGTCGAAGCGGCCCTTGCGCAGCAGTTCGGCCGGGAGGTCGTGCACCTGGTTGGCGGTGGCGACCAGGAACACCTGCGAACGGCGCTCGGCCATCCAGGTGAGCATGTAGCCCAGCACGCGACGCGACACGCCGCCGTCGCCGTCGCCGCCGCTCGCCGCCAGGCCCTTCTCGATTTCGTCGATCCACAGCACGCAGGGCGCCAGCTGTTCGGCCTGGGACAGCGCGGCGCGCAGATTGGCCTCGGTCTCGCCGTGGTACTTGGCATAGAGCGTGCCGAAGTCCAGCCGCACCAGCGGCACGCCGAATCCGCCAGCCACGGCCTTGGCCAGCAGCGACTTGCCGCAGCCCTGCACGCCCAGCAGCAGGATTCCGCGCGGCGGGTCGAGGCCGGGCGGCGCATCGCCATCGACGAACACGCGCCGGCGCTGCTCGATCCAGCGCTTGAGCCGGCGTGCACCGGCGACGTCGGCAAAGCGTGCGGTGTCGTATTCGTAGTGCAGGTGGCCGCTGCGGTTGAGCAGCTCGAACTTCAGCCGCGCCAGCTCCGGCAGGTCGTCGGGCCCCAGCGCGCCATCGGCGTGGATCAGGTGGCGCACGATGCGGCGCGCGTCCATCGCGTCCAGGCCTTGCAGGTTGCGCACCATCCTGCGCACCACCGCCTCGTCGGCCTCCAGCCGGCGGCCCTCGTTCTCGCGCTGCCAGGCGGCGATTTCCTCGCGCACCAGCCGCAGCAGGGAATTGGCGTCGGGCAGGCGCAGGCGCAGCCGCGCCGCCTTGGCCTCGAGTTCGCGCGGCAGCTCCACCTTGTGCCCGACCAGTACCACGGTATGGGCCAGGCAGCCGCGCCGCTGCAGGATCTCGCGCAGCTGGCGCTGGGTGCCGGCGTAGCCGAGATAGGGGTGGAAGTCGAGCAGCAGGTAGACGCCACGCTGGTCGGCGTTGCGGATCGCGGCGAGGGTCGCGCCCGCGTCCGCCGGAAGCTGCGCCGGATCCTCGCCGTCCAGATCCATGCGGCGCAGGCCCTCGGTGATCGACCAGCGGTACAGCGCGCGCCAGACCCGGGTCAGCGACTGCCGGAACAGCTGCACCGCCCGCATCTCGTCGGGCGTCTCGACCACGATCAGGGGCGTATCGGCGCGGATCAGCGCCACGAGGTCCTGCAGGTCGCTCATGCACGAAGGGGAGTCACGGGGCCGGGCGACGATAGCAGACCTCGGCCGCCGCCTGTGGCGGCTGGCAGGCCCTGAATCCCCTCTGGTTTGTAAAGGATGTGTCAAGGCGCATGGCGCGGCACGCCCGCATCCGTCGCCCTTGTCGCGACCGCCACGCCGCCGGTGTACGCTCGCGGCTCGTTCCCGGCGGAGGCAGTGCATGAAGACCGTGCTGGTGGCCAGTTCCAAGGGCGGTGTCGGCAAGACCACGATCGCCACGCATCTGGCGGCCGAATCGGCCCTGGCAGGGCGCAGCACGGTGATCATCGATGCCGATCCACAGGGCTCGTCCACGCGCTGGGCCGAGCGCCGCGCGGCCCTGGACAGCGCGGTCCTGCCGATCGAAGGCAGCAGCCGCCACAAGAGCGCGTGGAAGTCGATCCCAGAGGGCACCGAGCGGGTGGTGATCGATGCACCGGCCGGCGCCCACGCCGACGCGCTGGAGGTCTACCTCGAGCATGCCGACGCCCTGGTGGTGCCGGTGCTGCCTTCGGCGCTGGACATCGACGCCACCGTGCCCTTCCTCAACGCCCTGGCCAGGCATCCGCGGGTGCGCAGCGGGGCGCTGCCGGTGGGACTGGTCGGCAACCGCCTGCGGCCCTGGACCAATGCCTCCCAGCAGGCGATGGAACTGCTGGGCCAGTGGCCCTATCCGCTGGTCGCGCAGCTGCGCGACAGCCAGGCCTACGTGATGCTGGTCGGCTTCGGCAAAAGCCTGTTCGACTACAGCTCGGCCCAGGTGCGCGAGCACCAGGCCGACTGGCAGCCGCTGCTCAAGTGGCTCAAGCGTGCCTGAGCCGCACCTTTCCGGAGTACGCCCGCCATGCGTGAACTGATCCTGTTGCGGCATGCCCATGCCGAGCTGCCGCGCACCGGGCAGGCCGACTTCGACCGTCCGCTCTCGGCCGAGGGCCTTGCGGAGGCAGAGGCGGTGGCGGCGTGGATGCGGGACAAGTCGTTGCTGCCCGATCTGGTGCTGTGCTCGCCCGCACGGCGCACGCGCGAGACCCTGGACTGCGTGACCCAGGTGGTCGGTGAACTGGACAAGCGCCTGGAAGCGGCCATCTACGAGGCCACGGCCGGCACCCTGGCCAGCCTGATCGACACCCATCGCGATGCCGACCGGTTGCTGCTGGTCGGCCACAACCCCGGCCTGGAGCGATTGCTGGCCCTGCTCCACAGCGGCCAGTCGGGTGACTATCGCGGCATGCCGCCGGCCGCCGTGGCCGTGCTGCACCTGCCGGAGGATGCGCCGATCGAGCCGGGCATCGCCTCGGTCTCGGCCTTCTGGTGGCCGTGAGGGAGCTCGTCGTGGGTGGAACCCGCCAGCGGCTGCGATGGCTGGCATTGCTGGGGCTGGCGGTCGCGATGTCGGCGCCCGCGTCGGAGATCGACACCGCCCTGTCGCGCATCGGATTCACCCTGAAGACGCGCTGGGGACAGTCGCTGGAAGGACGGTTCCCGCAATGGCAGGGCGAGATCGTGCAGATCTCCGACCAGCGTCGCCAGGTACGCCTGCGCCTGCCCACGCGCGAGGTGGAGATCCTCGAACACCCCCGCTACTCGAAGATCACCCGCGGCGCGGGTTTCTTCGATGCCGAGCATCATCCGTGGGTGGAGTTCGTCTCCGACCCCTACACCGACGAGCTGTTGCGCGATGGCGGCCTGCTTGGCGGGGCGCTGACCATCCGCGGCGTGCGCCGGCGCGAGGTCTTCACCCTGGAGCCGGCGTCCTGCGCGCGGCCGACCATCGACTGCGACGTCGTCGCCAGCGGGGTGGTGTACCGCAGCGACTATGCGATGGACCGCTGGGGCTTCGCCCTGTCCGACCGGGTGGTGTTCGAGCTGCGCATCCGTACGCGGGCCACACCGGCGCCATGAGGGCGATGCGGTGGATGCTCGCGCTGCTGGCCCTGGCCTGCAGCGGCTGCGGCAGCCTGTCGGCGCTGCAGCGCGACCAGGCCGCGTCGATAGCGGCGCATGCGCGCTCGACCCTGGTTACCTGCGAGGCGGCCGATGCCTGCGCACGGCCCTCGCCGCTGCGCGAGCTGGGGGAGCGGGCCATGGCCGAGAGCGCGCCGGGGCAGCCGCGCCATTACGCGCTGCTGCTCGACTACGGCCAGGATGCGCTGGTCTCGCGCCTGGACCTGATCCGCGGCGCCCGCCACAGCATCGACCTGCAGACCTACATCTTCGACGAGGACGACGCCGGCCACCTGGTGCTGGACGAACTGATGGCCGCGGTACGCCGCGGCGTGCGCGTGCGCGTGCTGGTCGACCAGCTCTCCGCGCTGGAGCAGGTCGGTACCCTGGCCGCGCTGGCCTCGGCCCACGTCAACTTCGAGATCCGCATCTACAACCCGGTCCTGGACCGCGCCCGCATCAGCTACCCGATGTATGCGTGGGCGGCGGCCTGCTGCTGGCGGCGGCTCAACCAGCGCATGCACAGCAAGCTGCTGCTGGTCGACGGCCTGGTCGGCATCACCGGCGGCCGCAACTACCAGGACGACTATTACGACTGGAATCCCGAATACAACTTCCGCGACCGCGACGTGCTGGTCAGTGGACCGGTCACGGCCGACATGGCCGCGAACTTCGAGGCATTCTGGAACGCGCGGCTGAGCGTGCCGGTGGAGCGGCTCAACGACGTCGGGCGCCACCTGCTGCGCCATGGCGCGCCCGCGCTGCCCGACTGGCCCTACCAGCGGCCGGCGCGCGTGGAAGCGGTCTCGCGCGCGGCGGGCGACGCACAGCTGGTGCGCGAGCGCCTGGTGGAGCCGGCCATCCCGGTGGGGGAGGTCGTGTTCATCGCCGACCTTCCGCAGAAGCATCGCAGCGAGCCCGAAGTGGCCGCCCTTGCCGTGCAGGCCTCGCCGCTGCTCAACGAGCTGATCGAGTCGGCGCGCGAGGAAGTGCTGCTGCAGACGCCTTACCTGGTGCTGTCGCCGCAGGCCCAGGCGATGTTCCGGCGCATGCGCCAGCGGCCCGTGCCGCCGCGGGTGATCGTCTCCACCAACAGCCTGGCCGCGACCGACTCGTTCATCACCTACGCGCTGTCGTACAAGTACAAGCGCCGCCACCTGCGCGATTTCGGCTTCGAGATCCACGAGTTCAAGCCGTTCCCCGAGGACGCGCCGATCGACCTGGATGCGACCGGCGCGGTCGACATCTCCTGGAACGCCGACGGCAGCGCCAACATCGGCAGCCCGTCCGCGGAGCCGGATGACGCAGGCCGGCGCGCGGCGCCGCTGGAGCGCGAGTACGCCGCGCTGCGTTACGCCGGCATCGGCGTGCACCAGCGCGTGCCGCTCAAGCGCGCGGGCGTGCGCTTCGGGCTGCATGCCAAGTCGCTGGTGATCGACGGGCGCGTCGGCGTGGTGGGAACCCACAACTTCGATCCGCGCGGCGACGACTACAACACCGAGAGCGCCGTGGTGATCGACGATCCCGCATTCGCGCGCGCGCTGGCCGACAGCATCCGCCGCGACATGGCGCCGGAGAATTCCTGGGCGATCGCCAGGCGCGACCGTCCCCCCGTGCTGTCGGGGCTGGAGTATTCGCTGACCAAGGTGTCCGAGCACCTGCCGGTGTTCGACCTGTGGCCGGTGCGCTACGCCACCAGCTACGAGTTCCAGCCCGGGCCCGGGTGCCCGCAGCCGCTGCCGGCGTTCGACCCGGGCTTCCGTGCCTGCTACGAGCCGGTGGGCGACTTTCCCGAGGTCAACCTCGGCTTCCGCACCCTGCTGACCCGGATCTTCACCGCCTTCGGCGCCGGACTGGCCCCGATCCTCTGAGCGGACCTGCGGCGGTCCCCGGTCCGGGGGTGTCGTCAGTCATGCCCGGGCGCTGCAACCGCGCGCCTCCCGATGCCATCCCAATCAACAGGTTGCGGTTCCCCGGCGACGTCGCCGGGCGGCCATGACTTCCGGCCCATGTACCCGCCGGGCTGGTGTACTACTCTACCAACACACCCAAACACGCTTCTCCCCCGAGGACGCCATGAACCAGCTCAACTCCACCCCCGTCTCCCTGCCGCGCACGGCCGTTCCCACCCCCGGCAGCCTGCGTCCGCGCCTGGCTTTCGAACGTCGCGAGCGGGGCTTCGGCGTCGGCTACGGCAACAGCAGCGGCTATGCCAGCGAGCGGCGCTACACGCCGCGGCCGGTCACCGCCCGGTTCCGCTTCGCCTGATCCGATGCCGCGCGCGACTGCAAGGCGCACGCGCGGACATCATTGACGCGCGCGCGCCACGGAGCCTAGGCTGCGCATCTTTCCGACCCGGGACCTGTCCATGTCGCTTTCGCTGACCATCGATCTCAACGACCACGACCTGGAGCATTTCACCAGTGCGCTCCAGGCCGCGCGCAAGGCCGCGGCGGACAAGAGTCCCGAACAGATCGTGCAGGCGGCATCGGCGCTGCTGGAAGGCGCGCAACAGGTCAAGGCGCCGGATTTCATCCGCGAACGCCTCGAGCGCCTGGACGACATGATCGCCATGGTCCGCGACGAAGGCTGGCACCTGGACGAGGAAGACCGCCAGCACGTGCTGTCGGCGCTGGTGTACTTCGCCGACCCCAAGGACGTGATCCCGGACCACGTGCAGGTGCTCGGCTACCTCGACGACGCGATCATGATCGAGCTGTGCGTGCGCGAACTGCGCCACGAGCTCGAGGCCTATGACGACTTCTGCGAGTACCGCGAACGCGAGGCCAGCAAGCGCGGCATCGAACCTGCGGCGGTGGGCCGGACCGACTGGCTCGACAGCCGTCGCGACGAACTGGTCGAGCGCATGCATGCCCGCCGCGAGCGCAACGGCGGCGGGGAGTTCGGCATGGGTTACGGCCGCAGCAGCGGCTACGGCCGCACCGCCTATTCGCGCGCCTGGCGCCCGAGCCTGTTCCGCTTCAAGTGAGTGCCGCGCGGACGTTCCGCGCGAACGTCGGCCTGGACGAGCTCAACGCGCTGTCGCGGAACACCGCGATCGAGGCGCTGGGCATCGTGTTCACCGGCATCGGCGAGGACTGGCTGCGCGCGACCATGCCGGTGGACGCGCGCACCCACCAGCCCTATGGGCTGCTGCACGGCGGGGCCTCGGTGCTGCTTGCCGAAACCCTGGGCAGCAGCGCCGGCGGCCTGTGCGCCCCCGACGGCTGCGGCGTGGTCGGCATCGAGATCAATGCCAACCACCTGAGGGGCGTGCGCAGCGGCCTGGTGACCGGGACCGCGCGCCCGCTGCACGTCGGCCGCAGTACCCAGGTCTGGGAGATCCGCATCGAGGACGAGGCCGGACGCCCGGTCTGCGTTTCGCGCCTGACCCTGGCGGTGGTGGCGCGCGACTGACGCCGGTCCGGCCGGCCGATCGCGCCATGCTCCAGTACAAGGCGGCGCTGGCCGCGCGCGGCCGCCATTGGGTATCGTGGGCGGCTTCGGACGCCCCCCGTCCTGCCGGCTGACCCTTTCGTGCGTGTCCTTCGTTACGCGGTGCGTATCCCCTTCCTGGTCTGGCATGTGCTGGTGCACCTGCCGGTCGTGCTGTTGCTGATGTCGCGCCCGTTCGGCGGCATCCGCCTCCCGGGCGGCGAATGCCTCGGCCACTGCATGGTGCGCTGGTGGCAGCGCGGCCTGATGCGCGTGTTCGGCCTGCGCGTGCGGCGCATCGGAGAGCCGATGCCGGGCGCGGTGATGTTCGTGGCCAACCACGTCAGCTGGATCGACATCGTGGCGCTGCACAGCCAGCGGATGATGGGCTTCGTCGCCAAGCGCGAAATCGCCGGCTGGCCGGTGGTGGGCTGGCTGGCCGCGCGCGGCGAAACCATCTTCCACCATCGCGGCAGCCAGGAATCGCTGGGTGGCGTGCTGCACGAGATGCTGGCGCGACTGCGCGAAGGACGCGCGGTCGGCGTGTTTCCCGAAGGCCGGACCCGCGACGGGCGCGCCGTCGGGCCGTTCCATGCGCGCATCTTCCTCGCCGCGGTCGAGGCCGGCGCCCCGGTGCAGCCGGTGGCGCTGCGCTATGGCGAGGGCGGCAGCGCGCAGCCGCTGATCGCGTTCGCCCCCGGCGAGAGCTTCTTCGCCAATTTCCTGCGCCTGCTCGGCGAGCCGGCGCGCCCGGCCGAGGTGGTGTTCCTGGAGCCGGTGGTGCCGGGCGATGCCGACGGCCGGCGCCGCATCGCCGAGATCGCCCGCGAGCGCATCGTCGCGGCGATGGGCGCATGAACCCGGCCGGCGGCGACGGTGGCGACGGCCTGTCGGCCTTCGCGCCGCCGCGCTGGCTGCGCAGCCCGCACCTGCAGAC
>JAEXLY010000141.1 GCA_023444765.1 Pseudomonadota bacterium
CCGCGCCAAGGCCGGCGGCGCGCAGCGCCCCGACATGTGCAGCGCGCAGGCGCGCGAGTACGCGCGTTACCTGGAAGGGCGCCAGCTGCAGGCCGAGCGCGGCATGGCGCGAACGATCGGTCGCCAGGTGCAGGTCTCGCAACGTTTCCAGCATGCGATCAACGGCGTGGTCGTCGAGCTGGGCGCTGGCGAAGCCGAGCGCGTGCGGGCACTGCCCGACGTGCTGCTGGTCGACGAGTACCGCGAGTACGCGCTCGACACCGACACCGGACCCGCGCTGATCGGCGCACCGGCGGTCTGGGACGGCTCCGCCACCGGCGGTGGCGCTGGCCAGCAGGGCGAGGGCATCGTGTTCGGCATCCTCGACTCGGGGATCAACTTCGGCAGCCCCTCGTTCGCCGCCGTCGACCCGGTCGACGGGTATGTCCATGCCAATCCGCTCGGCGCCGGCAACTTCCTCGGCAGCTGCGCAGCCGGCGGCGTCGACGAGGGCCGCTGCAACGACAAGCTGATCGGCGGCTACGACTTCGTCTGCAATGCGCCCGGCAATACCTGCGGCGCGACCAACATCCGCGAGGAGCCGGGCTTCGGCGACACCAACGGACACGGCAGCCACGTGGCCTCGACCGCCGCCGGCAATCGCCGCGACGTCGAGGTGCTGGGCAACACGCGCCGCATCTCCGGGGTGGCGCCGCGCGCGAACATCGTCGCCTTCGACATCTGCTACACCAACACCGCGACCGGCCAGGGCCTGTGCCCGAACGTGTCGGCGGTAGCGGCAGTGAACCAGGCGATCGCCGACGGTGTGGTGGACGTGATCAACTACTCGATCGGCGGCGGCGCTTCGCCATGGAGCGAAGCGGTGTCCCTGGCCTTCCTCAACGCCGTCGAGGCGGGCATCTACATCGCCGCGTCGGCCGGCAACAGCGGCCCGGCGCCGAACACGCTCGGCCATGTCGAACCCTGGGTCTCCTCGACCGCCTCGGCGCAGCATGGCCGTGGCGATTTCGTCGTCGTGCTGCAGGTCACCTCCCCGCAGCCGGTGCCCGAGGCGCTGACCGCGATCGAGATGAACCCGGGCAGCAACGGGGTGAGCCAGGAGGCCGCGATTCCCGGCGACACGCCGCTGGTGGTGAGCCCGGGCATCGATACCGCCAGCGACGCCTGCGCGGCGCTCCCGCCGGGCACCTTCGCCGGCGCGATCGCGGTCGTGCGCCGCGGCACCTGTTCGTTCTCGATCAAGGTCGACAACGCGGCCGCGGCCGGCGCGGTCGCGGTCGTGATCGCGAACAACGCGGCAGGGGGCGTGATCCCGTCGGTGCCGGGCACCACGATCCCGGCCTTCGGCATCCTGCAGGCCGATGCGGACGCGCTGCGCGACTTCGCCGCGGCGCACGAGACGGTGACGGCCGGCGTTCCCTATCCCGCCATCATGCTGACCAACCAGCCCGATGTCCTGGCCGCCTCGAGTTCGCGCGGACCGGCGGGCGTCTTCGACCTGCTCAAGCCCGATGTCACCGCCCCTGGCGTGCGCGTGCTGGCGGCCGTGGCAGGCACCACCATCACCGGCTTCGAGGACGCGGTGGCGCTGTACAACGGCACCTCGATGGCCTCCCCGCACCAGGCCGGCTCGGCGGGCCTCGTGCGCCAGGTGCGCCCGGGCTGGACGCCGCCGGAGATCAAGTCCGCGCTGGCGATGACCGCCGACCGGACCGTGCTGCTGGAGGACGGGGTGACGCCGGCCGACCCGCATGCTGGTGGTTCGGGCCGGATTCGCGTGGACCGTGCGGTCGCCGCGGGTCTGGTGTTGCACGAAACGGCAGCCAACTACGCCGCGGCCAATCCCGCCACCGGCGGCGATCCCGCCGCGCTCAACCAGCCCAACATGATCCGTCGCAACTGCGCGCCGCAGTGCGTGTTCGTGCGGACCTTCCGCAATACGCTGCCGGTTGCCCAGGGCTATCGTGCCCAGGTCGAAGGCCTGCCGGCGCGTGTCACCCCCGCCAACGTCAAGGTGCCACCCGGCGGGACGGTGTCGTTGCGGGTCGTGGTCGATGGCAGCGCGTTGCCGGCCGACGGCAGCTGGAACTTCGGCCAGCTCGTGCTGACCCCGGTGGGTGGCGTCCGCGCGGATCCGCCGGCGCTGCACCTGCCGATCGCCGTGGTGGTGCCGCCGCCGGTGATCCAGTTGCCCGAACTGGTGACGGCGGCGCTCCAGACCGGCCGCAGCGGCCGCGCGACCACCACGGTGACCAACGCCGGCGGGTCGCCGCTGTCCTACAGCTTCGACAACAGCGGTTCGGGACTGGCGAGCCTCGCCAACGCGCTGGGACAGAACGCCACGTCCGGCTACCGGGCCACGCGCTACGCCGATCCGGCGGTGGCCGGGTTCGCCGCGCAGTTCAGCGCCGACGACTTCATCCTGGCCGCGCCCACGCGGATCCTCTCGCTGCGCGCCGAAGGATTCGTGGTGAGCGGCTCGGCGCTGGCGGCGGTCTCGCCGACCCTGACCTGGGCGATCTACCCGGATGCCGGCGGCGTGCCGGCGGGTGACCCGCTGCGCTCGCCCGGGGCCGCGGCATGGATGCATACCGCCTCCGCGACCGCGCCGGGCGTGGATACCGCCGGCGCGGCGATCACGCTCGACCTCGTCGCCGCAGGCGTGCCCGCCGACCTCGCCCCGGGGCGCTACTGGCTGGTGGTGCACACCAGCTCCACCTTCGCCAACCGCTGGGCCTGGTATGCGTCCACCAGCTTCGGCGACGGCAGCTTCGCCGGCCTCAACGTGACCACGGCCGGTGCGGGCAGCTGGACGGCCAATCCCGCGTTCCCGGGGCTCGCCATGCGGGTGGTGGGCGAGGTGGCCTGCGGCGCACCCTGGATGGGCGCCGTTACCCCGCCGATGGGGACACTGGCGCCCGGTGCCTCGCGCGCATCGAACATCCAGCTCAGTGCGGCCGGCCTGCCGGCGGGGACGCGCGATGCCTTCTACTGCGTCAGCAGCAATGATCCGGTCACGCCCAAGCGCGCGGCGGCGATCCGGCTGACGGTCGCGCCGTAGCCTGCCGGACGATGCGGCTGCCGACGGGCCGGGATTCCCGGCCCTTCGCGTTCCGGCGCGATCCGCGCGTGCGGGCGCGGGCAGGTGGTCGCGCGGCCGCTGGTGCCCCGCGGCGGGTCAGCCCGAGGCGCGCACCTGGTTGCGGCCCTCGTGCTTGGCCCGGTACAGCGCGGCATCGGCCGCGGCGAGCAGGCGCGAGCGGTTGCCATCGGGCCCTTCCAGCGGCGCGACACCCACGCTGACCGTGATCTGCCGGGGCACGCCGCCCGGGGAGAAGATCGTGGCGGCGATGGCTTGTCGCAGGCGCTCGGCGAAGGCCACGGCGCTGCCCGTGCCGCCCTCGGGCAGCAGGACCGCGAACTCCTCTCCGCCGATCCGCGCGGCGATGTCGTCGCTGCGGACATGCTGGCGCAGCACGGCGGCGATGCGCCGCAGGACCTCGTCGCCGGCGATGTGGCCGAAGGTGTCGTTGACCGGCTTGAACAGGTCGACATCGATGATGCACAGCGCCAGGTCGCGGCCATGCCGCAGCGCGCGGGCGATCTCCTTGTCCAGCACCTCCATGAAGTGGCGCCGGTTGTACAGCCCGGTCAGCGCGTCGTGCGTGGCGAGCTGGTAGATCTCCTCGTGGTAGCGCGCCTCGATGCTGGTCTGGCCGATGAACTTGAGCAGGCTCTCGCCGACCACGATGTGGTCGCCATCGGACAGCGTCGCCTCGTCGATGACCCGGTCGTTGACCCGGGTCGGATTGGTGGCGCCGAGGTCGCGGATGTGGAAGGTGTCCTGGTCGAGCCAGATGCGGCAGTGCTCGCGCGACACGCTCTTGTGCGCGATCACCAGGTCGGCCTCGTGCGAGCGGCCGACCAGTACCGGCGCTTCTCCGATGTCCACGCGTGCACCGAGCCCTTCGCCGAGGATCACCACCAGGCAGGCCTGGCGCGGCAACGGACGGTCGGGGCCGGCGCTGAGCAGGGTGCGCTGGGTGGTGTGGGCCGGGTCGTCGGAACTGGACATGGCGGCGCGGACAGGTGGACCTCAAGTGTACCCGCCCGGGGTGGCGCGCCGCTTTCCGCTACCATGGCCGCCGATGGCCGAGGGGGGCGCCATGACGAATCCGGCCGACGACGATCCCGACCGCACCCAGCTGCTGGCGCCCGGCGGCGACGTGATGCGCGAGGGGGAGCTCCCGCACGGAACGAGACTGGGCCGCTACCGCATCGACGCGCTGCTCGGCCGCGGCGGCATGGGCGAGGTGTACCGCGCCGAACAGCTTGAGCCGGTGCGCAGGACCGTGGCGCTGAAGCTGCTGCGCGGGCAGGCGCTCGATGCGCGGCGCAAGGCCCATTTCGAGATCGAGCGCCAGGTGCTGGCGCAGATGCGGCATCCCGCCATCGCGCAGATCCATGATGCCGACACCACGCCCGAAGGCCATCCCTTCTTCGTGATGGAGTTCATCGACGGGCAGCCGCTCACCACGTTCTGCGAATCGCGTGCGCTGCCGCTGGCCGAGCGCCTGCAACTGTTCATCGAGATCTGCGAGGGCGTGCAGCACGCCCACCAGAAGGGCGTGATCCACCGCGACCTCAAGCCCGGCAACCTGCTGGTCGAGGACGGCGAGGGGCGCGCGCGCGCCAGGATCATCGACTTCGGGATCGCCACCGCCGCCGAACGCGCGGGCACGCGCGAGATCGCCGGCACGCCGGACTACATGAGTCCGGAGCAGGCCTCCGGCGACCAGGCCCTGCTGGATACCCGCAGCGACGTCTATGCGCTGGGCGTGGTCCTGTGCGAACTGCTCACCGGCCAACGGCCGCAGGCCCGGGGCGAGACCCACACCGCGGATGGCCAGCCACTGCGTCTTCCATCGGCCCAGCTGCGGACGCTGGCGCCGGGCGAGGCCGAACGGATCGCGAACGGCCGCGGCCAGCGGCTGTCGGGTCTGTGCAGGGCGTTGCGGGGCGAGCTGGACTGGGTCGTGGCCCGGGCCATGCAGCACGACCGCAACCGGCGCTACCCGTCGGCCGTGGCGCTGGCCGAGGACCTGCGCCGTTTCCTGGACCGGAGGCCGCTGCTGGCAGTGCCGCCGGCGCGAAGCTACCTGTGGCGCAAGTTCGCGCTGCGCCACCGCGCCGGCCTCCTCGCCGCGGCGGTGGCGGTGTTCGCGCTGCTGGGCGGACTGGCCTTGTCGCTGCACGGACTGTTGCAGGCGCGCGCCCAGCGGGCGCTGGCCGAGCAGCGCAGCGCGCAACTGGAGCGCGTGGCCGCTTTCCAGCAATCGATGCTCGAGGAGATCGACGTCGAAGCCATGGGACTGCGCCTCGGGCAGGAACTGCGCGCGCAGGTGGCGCGCAGCGCACCGGAGATGACCGGCCAGATGGAGCAGGTGTTGGCGAAGGTGAGCACCGCCGACCTTGCGCGTTCGCTGATGGAAACCGGCGTACTCGCACGCGCCGAGGGCGCGATCGGCCGCGACTTCGGCGACCAGCCGGCAGTGGCTGCCGACCTGCGCGAGGCCTCGGGACGGGTCCACGGCGCGCTCGGCCTGTACGCTAGCGCCGCGCGTGCCCAGGCGGCCGTGGCCGACTGGCGGATGTCGACCCTGGGCCCGCACGATCCTGCGACCCTGCGCGCGCGTCTCGCGCACGCCGAAGCGCTGCGCCAGCTGTCGCGCTACGACGAATCGAAGGCGTTGCTGGAGTCCGCGCTCGCCGACGCGGCGGACCTGCCCGCCGATGACGGGACCCGGGTGCTGATCGAGTACGAGCTTTCGGAGCTGCAGGGGCTGCAGGGCGACCTGCCCGGTGCGGTGGCTGCCCGGCGCGCGCTGCTCGGGCGACTGCGGGCGGCACGCGACGACGAGGATGGCCTGGTATTGCAGCTCAAGTCCGGGCTGGCCATGCAGATGGCGCGTACAGGCGACCTGGTCGAAGCCAGGCGGCTGCTCGAGGAGGTGCTCGCCGTCCGCCGCCGCGCGCTGGGGGACGACCACGCCGATACGGTCGCGAGCATGAGCGCGCTGGCCACCGCCATGGCCATGCAGGGGGACCTGGTGCCGGCCGTCGAGCTGCAGCGTGCGGTGGTTGCGGTGCAGGAACGCAGGCTGGGCAGCGAGCATCCGGACACGCTGGGCGCGCGCGGCAACCTGGCCAACATGCTCAGCGATCTTGGCCAGACTGCGGCAGCCGTCGGCGAAGCCGCGGCGGTTGCCGAGGCGCGCCGCCGCGTGCTCGGCGAAGCGCACCCGATGACGTTGCGCGGCCTGCTCAACCTGGCCAGCCTGCGCGCCAGGCTCGACGATTTCGAAGGGGCGCTGCCGCTGGAGGACCAGGTGCTGCAGGCACGCACGCGGCTGCTGGGCGCCGACCATCCCGACACCCTGTTCGTGGCGCTCAACCACGCCATGACCCTGACCCGGGCAGGCCAGCTGCAGCGCGCGCGGGCACTGTTCGCCGAGACGATGCCCCGCGCGCTGGCGGTTATGGGCACCAAGCACCCGCAGTACCAGCTGGCGATGGTGGCCTGGGGCCATGCGCTGCGCGACGCGGGCGATCTGGCGGGCGCGGTCGCCCAGCTGCGCGCGGCGCTCGCCCTGCGCGAGCAGTTCCAGCCCGCCGGCTCGCACCAGGTCGTCGACACGGCGTGGTCGCTGATCGGCGCGCTGCGCGAGACCGGGCCATCCGGCCAGGCCGAGGCGGACACGCTGCAGGCGCGCCTGGTCGATCCCCTGCTGGCGGCCGGTCCGGCCACCCTGGACCCGCGCCTGCTGCGCCTGCGCGAGGCGATCGCGGACGCGCTTTCGGGGGATGACGACCTGGTCGCGCAGCGCCGCTGACGGCGGCAGCGCTCACTCGCCGGGCTTGGCCGCCTCGACCGGCGCCTGGGTCGCGGCGCGCCGCAGCAGCATCGATTCGCGGTGGGCGATGTAGCCGTTGGCGCCCAGCACGATCGCTGCGCCGAGCAGGGTCCAGCCGTCGATGGTCTCGCCGAACAGCCACCAGCCGAAGACGACCAGCACCGGCAGTTGCACGAAGCTGATCGGCTGCAGCGCCGAGACCTCGCCCAGGGCGATCGCGCGCGTCCACAGCAACTGGCCGAACGTGCCCATCACCCCGGTCGCGACCAGCCAGGCCCAGGCCATCGGCGAGGGCCAGACCCATTGCAGCAGGGCGGGCACCAGCGACATCGGGACCCAGAACGCGTAGGTGTAGAACACCACCGTGTCGGGCGTGTCGAAGCGCGAGAGCTGCTTGATCTGGATCGCGACGATGCCCGCGAACAGCGCACCCATCAGTGCGACCATCATCCCCGGCGTGAACCCGGTCCCGGGCCGCAGGATCACCAGCACGCCGATGAAGCCGGCTGCAACCGCCATCCACCGACGGATGCGCACCCGCTCTCCCAGCCACAGCGCCGCCCCGATGGTGACGAACAGCGGCGTGGCATAGGACAGGGAGATCGCCTGCGCCAGCGGCAGGTGCCCTACGGCCCAGAATCCGCACAGCATCGCCGCCAGGCCGACCACCGTGCGCGCGAGGTAGCGTCCCGGATGGCGGGTACGCGGCAGCCCACGGCCGCCGCGCAGGATCAGTGGGAGCAGGGTGGCCAGGCCGAAGAGGTTGCGGAAGAACGCGATCTCGGTGGTCGGGATCGTCCTGGTGGCGTAGCGGATGGTGAGCGCCATGACCGCGAACGACAGCGTGCTTCCGAGCATCAGCAAGGCGGCGCGCGCGTACACCGATTCGGGCCACCAGCGTGGGCGCTGGCGGCTCACCAGCGCGCGCCGACGATGCGCGGCTCGGGTTCCAGCGGCACGCCGAAGCGCGCCTGGACCGACGCCGCGACCCGGCGCGCCAGCGCGAGCAACTGCGCGCCGCTGGCGGCACCGTGGTTGACCAGCACCAGTGCGTGTCCGGGCGAGATGCCGGCGTCGCCGTCGCGCGCGCCCTTCCAGCCGCAGGCCTCGATCAGCCAGGCCGCGGGCAGCTTGCGGCTGCCGGGATCGGCGCCGGGGTACACCGGCATTCCCGGGTGCGCGGCCGCCAGGGCGTCTGCCTGCGCCACCGGCACGATCGGGTTCTTGAAGAAGCTGCCGGCATTGCCGACCACGGCCGGGTCGGGCAGCTTGCGCCGCCGCACCGCGCACACCGCCTCGAACACCTGGAGCGGGCCCGGCGCGTCGATGCCGGCGGCCGCGAGTTCCTCGGCGATGCCTGCATAGCCGGTGCGCACCGGCGCCTCGCGCGGCAGGCGGAACTCCACCGCGGTCACGACATAGCGCGCGCCATCGCGCTTGAACAGGCTGTCGCGGTAGGCGAAGGCGCAGTCCCGCTCCGACAGGCGCACGAAGCGGCCGGTTGCCGGCTCGTAGGCCTCGACCGCGTGCACCCGTTCGCCGACCTCCATGCCGTAGGCGCCGATGTTCTGGATCGGTGCGGCACCCACCGTGCCGGGGATCAGCGCCAGGTTCTCCAGGCCGCACAGGCCCTGGTCCAGGGTCGCGCGCACGAACCGGTGCCAGTTGGCGCCGGCGCCGGCGCGCACGGTCGCGGTGCCTCCGTCGTCGTCCAGCACCGCCACGCGCTCGTCGCGCAGCGCCAGGACCGGCACGTCCGGGTCGCCGGCAAACAGCAGGTTGCTGCCGCCGCCCAGCACCAGCGGCGCGGCACCGGCGGGCAGGTGCCTGGCGAACACCGAGGGCAGGGACGCCGGATCGTCGACCTCGACCAGCAGCGGCGCATGCGCGGCGGCGCCGAAGCTGTTGCGGGCGCGCAGGTCGGCGCCGCGGGCGATGCGGTAGCCGGCGCTCATCGCCGGCTCACAGGTTGGGCAGGTTGCCGCGGCTGGGGGCTTCCTTGCGCCTGCGGATGGCTTCCACGCATTCCCCGATCAGCGCCGGCCCGCGATAGACCAGGCCCGTGTAGACCTGCACCAGCGAGGCACCCGCCGCCATCTTCTTGACCGCATCCGCGCCGGATAGGATGCCGCCCACCCCGATCAGCGGGATCGCCTCGGGCAGGCGCGTGCGCAGCATGCGCAGCACGGCGGTGGACTTGTTCATCAGCGGCTCGCCCGACAGGCCGCCGGTCTCGCGCGAGAGCGGGTCGTCCTGCACGGTGATGCGCGAGACGGTGGTATTGGTGGCGATCACCCCGTCCACCTGCAGGTCGCCCAGCACGCGTGCGCAGGCATGCACGTCCTCGTCCGACAGGTCGGGCGCGATCTTGACCAGCATCGGCACGCGCTTGCCGTGGCGCGCGCCCAGCCGCTCCTGGGCCTCGCGCAGGGTGGCCACCAGCCGGCGCAGCGCCTGCTCTTCCTGCAGTTCGCGCAGGCCGGCGGTGTTGGGCGAGGAGATGTTGACCGTGATGTAGTCGGCCAGCGGGTAGACGCGCTCCATGCAGTGCAGGTAGTCGCGCTCGGCATCCTCGTTGGGCGTGTCCTTGTTCTTGCCGATGTTGATGCCCAGCGGCCCGTCGCGACGGCGCGCGCGTTCGACGTTGCGCACCAGCGCGTCGACGCCCTCGTTGTTGAAACCCATGCGGTTGATCAGCGCGCGATGGCGCGGCAGACGGAACATCCGCGGCGCCGGATTGCCCGGCTGCGGGCGCGGCGTGATGGTGCCGATCTCGACGAAGCCGAAGCCCAGGCCGAACAGCGCGTCGATGTGCGCGCCGTTCTTGTCCAGTCCGGCGGCCAGCCCCACCGGGTTGGGGAAGGTCAGGCCGAGCAGCCGGGTCGGGAACGGCCGCGGCCGTGCGCCCAGCAGCGCGCCGGCATGCAGGCGCTGCAGCGCATCCAGGCCCCGCAGGCCGAGCAGGTGCGCGCGCTCGGCCTCCAGGCCGAACAGCAGCGGGCGCAGCAGTCCGTACATGTCAGCTGGACAGCCCCAGCCAGATCAGGCCGCCGAAGAACACCAGCGCCAGGATGATGCCGATCGTGCCGAGCACCAGCATCGTGTAGCCCAGGATCAGGCCGGCCAGGGCCAGGCCGTCGCCTTCGATGCGATCGGGCGCGCGGCGGATCTCGGAGCGGGCCATGTGGCCGGTGATGATCGCCACGATGCTGCCGATCAGGGGCACCAGGGTCCAGCCGAGGAGGCCCGACACCAGGCTGACGATGGCGAGTGAACTGGTCTGGCGGGGGGGCGTACTCACGTGCTGGGCTCCGGTTGCGTGGATGGCGGAAGTCAGGCCGGCAGGACGCCGTCGCGCAAGGCATCCGCCCAGGCATCGAAGCCGCGGCCGCGTGCCCGGTCCACGGCCGGTGCGGGATCGTAGTCGACCTCGAGCAGTTGCGCATGCCAGGCGCCCCTGTCGCGGCGCAGCATGGCATATCGTGCGGCCGGAGTCCCGCTCTGCATCACGTGCGGATGGGGATGGCGGCCGCGGAATGCGGGCAGGCCCACGCTTCCTGGATTCACGCACAGGCGCCCGTCGTCCAGGCGCAGCGCGCGCGGCACATGGGTGTGGCCGCACAGCACCACGCCGGCGTCCACGCCGTCGAGGTCGGCCGCCACCTCGTCGGGGCGGGCGGCCCGGGCACCCTCGGGGTCCACTCGTTCGACGAGATAGCCGACGTCGCTGGCGGGCGTGCCATGCAGCAGCAGGATCCCGCCGTCGAGCCTGGCCTGCGCCGGCAGGGCGGCGATCCAGGCGAGCTGGTCCGGCCCGAGCGCGGCATGCGCCAGGCGGTCGGACTCGCCCATCCCCGCGGCACCCTCGAGCAGTTGCCGCTCATGGTTGCCGCGGATCGTCAGCGCCGGGGTGTCCATCAGCAGCGACAGGGTCTCGGCCGGCCACAGCGGGCCGGAGACCAGGTCGCCGAGGTTGACCAGCGCATCGCAGCCGCGCGCGGCGATGTCCGCCAGCACCGCCTGCAGTGCAGGCAGGTTGCCGTGGACATCGGAGATCACCGCCACGCGCACGGCCGCGTCGACTCAGAGGTCGAACCTGATGCCCTGCGCCAGCGGAAGCGCGTCGGAGTAGTTGATGGTGTTGGTCTGGCGGCGCATGTACGCCTTCCAGGCATCCGAACCGGACTCGCGGCCGCCGCCGGTCTCCTTCTCGCCGCCGAAGGCGCCGCCGATTTCCGCACCGGAGGTGCCGATGTTGACGTTGGCGATGCCGCAGTCCGAACCCGCCGCCGACAGGAAGGCCTCGGCGGCCTTCAGATTGGTGGTGAAGATGGCCGACGACAGGCCCTGCGGGACCGCGTTCTGCATGTCGATCGCCTCGTCCAGGCTCGAGTACTTCATCACGTACAGGATCGGGGCGAAGGTTTCGGTCTGCACCACTTCGGCGTCGTTGGACAGGCCGGTGACGATGGTCGGCAGCACGAAGAAACCCTTGCGGTCGGTGAGCGCGGCGCCGCCGCTCTCGATGGTGCCGCCGGCGGCCTTGGCACGCTCGATCGCATCCAGATAGGCGTCCACCGCCGACTGGCTGTTGAGCGGCCCCATCAGGTTGGCCGGGTCCGTGGGATCGCCGATCTTCTTCTCCACCTGGGCGTAGGCGGCCTTGAGCTTGCCCAGCACCTCGTCGTGGATCGACTCGTGCACGAACAGGCGGCGGGTGGTGGTGCAGCGCTGGCCGGCGGTGCCCACGGCGCCGAACACGATTGCGGGGATCGCGAGCTTCAGGTCGGCCGAGGGATCGACGATGATCGCGTTGTTGCCGCCCAGCTCCAGCAGCGAACGGCCCATGCGGCGCGCGACGCGCTCGCCGACGGTGCGGCCGACCTTCGTCGAACCGGTGAAGCTGACCAGGCCCACGCGCCTGTCGTCGACCAGGCGCTGCGCCAGCGAATTGTCGGTGTCGTTGAACAGGAAGAAGATGTCCGGGAAGCCGCCCTTGCGCAGCGCCTCGTTGCAGATCTTCATCGAGGCGATGGCCGAGAGCGGGGTCTTGCCCGACGGCTTCCAGATCGAGATGTCGCCGCAGACCGCTGCCACGAACGCGTTCCAGGCCCAGACCGCGACCGGGAAGTTGAAGGCCGAGATGATCCCGACGATGCCAAGCGGGTGCCACTGCTCGTACATGCGGTGGCCGGGGCGCTCGGAATGCATGGTCAGGCCGTAGAGCTGGCGCGAGAGGCCGACGGCGAATTCGCCGATGTCGATCATCTCCTGCACCTCGCCATCGCCCTCGGGCTTGGACTTGCCCATCTCGAGGGCCACCAGCGAACCCAGCGCGTCCTTGTGCTCGCGCAGCGCTTCGGCGCACAGGCGGATCGCCTCGCCGCGGCGCGGCGCCGGGGTGGTGCGCCAGATCTTGAACGCGGCCTGGGCGCGCTCGAGGATCAGCTCGTAGTCGGCCTGCGAGGAGGCCTGGACGCGGCCGAGCACTTCACCCGTGGTCGGGTTGACCGGCTCCAGCACGCCGGCGTCGCTGGTCCTGGACCATTCGCCGTTGCCGAGCCAGGTGCCGGATTCGCTGGCCCCGAGGCCGAGCGCAGAAAGGACGGGGTGGGTCATGCTGCAATGCTCCTGTGCGCCGCGTGGCCGCGGGGCGGCAGGGCAGGCGCTGTTGGAAAGGGTTGGCGCCCCCGGCGCGATTCGAACGCACGACCTTCCCCTTAGGAGGGGGACGCTCTATCCAGCTGAGCTACGGGGGCAGCAGTGCGGCAATTTTCGCATGCCGCGCCCGCCCATGCCAAAACGCGGAAAGGCCCCCGCCGTGCGCGGGCCGTTCCGGGTGGGTGTGGGCCGGCGGACCGGCGCGGGCGGCGCTTACGGGGTGACGACGACCTTGCCGCGCATCAGCGCCGAGTGGCCCGGGAAGGAACAGAAGAAGGTGTAGTCGCCACCGGCCTTGAGCTTGTTGCCCGGGATCGAGGTGCTGGTGGTCTCTCCGCCGCCGATCATCTTGGTCGACGCCAGGACGCGCGCATCGCCCGCGGGCACGTAGTTCGCCGCCGCGCCGGCCTTGATCGCATCCTTGGCCACGTCGGCCGCGTTGGCGGTTTCGGTGACCACGATGTTGTGGCCCATCGCGGTGACGGGCAGCTTGCCGGTGTGCTCGAGCTCGAAGTTGATGGTCTTGCACGCGGCCGAGACGGTGACGCTCTTCTGGTCGAACTGCATGTTGTCGCCGCCCTTGAGCTTGACGGTGCAGTTGGGCGCGGCCTGGACCATGCCGGCGACGCCGAGGAGGGCAAGGGCGAGGAGGGTCTTGCGGACGTTCATTTGCGTGTTTCTCCGTGGGAATCGATGACTTTTCGACTTGGCGCCATGATGCGCGCTGGTAGCTGAGCGTTCCTTGATCTGGATCATCCGGACCGGAGCGTATGGGCGCTGAAGCTGTCGGCCCGATGAACCGGGCCGCGACGGCGCGGCGGCGCGCCGCATCCCGTCGTCAAGGCGCTCCCGGCGCCCGGTGGGCCATGCAGGGCAGGCATGGCACGCCGCGGTGCCCGCGGCCGTGGGGCGATTGCGCCTGGCCCATCCATCGTCCGGAACCTGCTCATGCCGGCGGTGCGCATCCCAGCGCGGCGAGCACCCCATGCAGCGCGGGAATGCGCATCAGCCAGGGGGCGGCGACGGTGAGCAGGCCCATGGCGAGGACCAGGCCCGCAGCCGAGCGGCGCAGGACGGGCCGCTGCAGCCAGCGACCGACGCGCTGCCCCGACCAGGTCAGCGGCAGCATGACCGGCAGGGTACCGAGGCCGAAGGCCAGCATGGTCAGGGCGCTGTTGCGCGGATGCGCCTGCAGCCACGCCACGGTCAGCAGGCTGAAGCTCAGGCCGCAGGGCAGCCAGCCCCACAGCGCGCCGATCCCGAGGCGGCGCAGCGGCGTGTCCGCGGGCAGCAGTCGCCGCTGCAGCGGTCGCAGCCATCCCCAGGCACGCGTGCCCGGTCGCGAGAGGAAGGCGGGCAGGGCGCGTACGCCCAGCAGGCGCAGCGCCACCACCACCAGGGCCGTGCCGACCAGCGTTCGCAGCGCGATCCCCACCCAGGGGTCGCGCAGCACCGAGAGCAGCCCGTGCCCGAACGTGCCGACGATCGCGCCGGCCAGCACGTAGCCGCCGACCCGCCCGAGGTTGAGCTGCAGGGCTGCCGGCCATCCGCCAGCGGGGGAGGCCGACGACAGGCCGGTGGCGATGCCGCCGCACATGGCCGCGCAGTGCAGTCCGCCGAGCAGCCCGCTGGTCAGCGCGGCCAGCAGCACCAGCCAGTCAATCGGCATCGCGCGTTTCCGGTCCGGGCGCGCTGGCATCCGGACGGGGCCGTGCCGGCGGCCGCGCGCCGTCCTCGCGCAGGATGTCGAGCGCTGGCGTGTCCAGATCGTCGAACTGGCCGCGTCGCACCGCCCAGACGAAGGCCCAGATCGCCAGGCCCAGCAGCACCAGGCTGATCGGCACGAGCAGCAGGAGGATCCTCATCGGCGGCGTTCCCTTGTGGACGGGCGCGCGGGGCGCCCGGCATGGTGGCGATCGGCAAGGCGGGCAGGTTCCGGGAGCATCATGCCGCCCTTGCCAGCCGCAGTGCGTTCAGGGTGACCACGAGGGAGGACCCGGCCATGCCCAGCGCGGCGATCCACGGCGTCACCACGCCGCTGGCGGCGAGGGGGATGGCCAGCAGGTTGTAGCCCAGGGCCCAGCCGAGGTTCTGGCGGATGACGCGGCGCGTGGCACGCGCCACCCGGACCGCCGTCGGGATGCGCAGCAGGGTCGGACCGGTCATCACCAGGTCGGCCGCGCGCTGCGCCAGTGCAGCGCCCTTGTCCATCGCCAGCGACACATCGGCACCGGCGAGCACCGGGGCGTCGTTGAGCCCGTCGCCGACCATCGCCACCACGCGGCCGCCGTCCTGCAACCGGCGCACCAGGGTCAGCTTGTCCTCCGGCCGCTGCCTGGCATGGGCCGGTGCGATCTCAAGCGCCTGCGCCAGCGCGTCCACGCGGGACGCGGCGTCGCCACTGGACAGGTGCACGCGCAGGCCCAGCGAACGCAGCGCGCGCAACGCCTCGTCGGCATCGGACCGGATGTGCTCGCGCAGTTCGAACCGCGCCGCGGCGCGCGCACCGTCGCCGAGCCAGATCGCGCCATCGTCGGCCACGCCGGCGGCGAACGCGGCGTGCCCCAGCTTCCAGTGCCGCCCCTGGACTTCGCCCTCCACGCCGTGGCCCGGCACGGCGCGCACGCCGGTCG
>JAEXLY010000159.1 GCA_023444765.1 Pseudomonadota bacterium
GCGCGCCGGGCGTTCGCGTGGATGCGCGGCATGCCGCGCAAGCCATACACGCTCACCGCGCCCTGGATCGCGCGCAGGACATCCAGTCTTGCTGGCCGCGGTCCCGGTCGCGGGTGCGAAGCTCACCGGCTCTGCTGGCCCGGCCTTCGGTCGCCCGTGGGCCTCGATGATCCAGGCCGCGTCAAGGAACGGTCAGCAGGGGCTCCGGGCTGGGGATTACGGATGGCAGCGCATGGATACGCTGCGGCGGCGAGGCAGCCATGGGTGAACGCCGGGCGCGGCGCCGGCCGGGTCGCGACGCGGGTTGACCGGGCCGGGGAGCAATACCCGCAGCGACGGCGTCCGTCCGCAAGCCCGGAACCACCACCCGATCCCCGTCCGCCCGGCTTCCCGGGAGTGGAGAACAGCCACAAAAAAGCCCCGGAAGTCCGGGGCTTCTGCAAGTACGCGGGTGAACCCGCGATGCTGAATTGGTCGGGGTAGCCGGATTCGAACCGACGACCACTTGTCCCCCAGACAAGTGCGCTACCAGGCTGCGCTATACCCCGGATCGGGTGGCGATTATACGCGACCGGACGCGTTCGGGGTCGGCTCCGTGGCTGAACCGTTCCGCGGATGGGTCGCGTCGCCCTAGCGCTTGAGCAGCGCCAGGATCTCCTCCAGCTCCATGCGCACCTGGCGCACGATCTGGCTGCTCATGGTCGATTCCTGCTTCGCACCCTCGCCTTCCAGGCGCAGGCGGGCACCGCCGATGGTGTAGCCCTGCTCGTAGAGCAGGCCGCGGATCTGGCGCACCATCAGCACGTCGTGGCGCTGGTAATAGCGGCGGTTGCCACGGCGCTTGACGGGCTTGAGGCTCGGGAACTCGGTCTCCCAGTAGCGCAGCACGTGCGGCTTGACGTCGCACAGCTCGCTGACTTCGCCGATGGTGAAGTAGCGTTTGGCCGGGATCGGCGGGAGTTCGCGGTTGCTGCCCGGATCAAGCATCGTGCGGCCCGGTGTAGGTTTCCACGCGTTCCTTGAGCTTCTGCCCCGGGCGGAAGGTGACCACGGTGCGCGCGGAGATCGGGATCTCCTCGCCGGTCTTGGGGTTGCGCCCGGGGCGCTCGTTCTTGCGGCGCAGGTCGAAGTTGCCGAAGCCCGAGAGCTTGACCTGGCGGCCCTGCTCGAGCCCCTCGCGCAACACGCCGAAGAACGCATCGACGAACTCCTTCGCCTCGCGCTTGTTGAGCCCGACTTCCTCGTAGAGCTTTTCGGCCATTTCCGCCTTCGTCAACGCCACGCCATTCCCCCGGATACCACGTCAGCTTCTGATCCTGGCGCCATGCTCCTGCTGCAGCGCTGCGATGACCGCAGCCACCGCGACATCCACGTCACTTTCGGTGAGAGTGCGCGAATTGTCTTGGAGAATCAAGCCAGTTGCGAGACTTCTGAATCCTGGATCGACCCCTTTCCCGACATAACGGTCGAACAGCCGGAGTTCGGCCAGCAGCGGGCCCGCGGCTTGGCGGATGCTGGCCTCCAGCGCCGACCAGGGCACGCCCTCGGGGGCGACGAACGCGAGATCCCGGCGGACGGACGGATAGCGCGACAGCGCGCGGGCGCGCGGAACCTCGCGCCGGCGCAGCGGCTCCAGGTCCAGTTCGAAGGCCAGCAGGGTGCCCTCGATATCCAGCGCGCGCAGCAGGCGCGGATGCAGTTCGCCGATCCAGCCCAGGCGTACCGGCGCCTCGCCATCGATGCGCACGACCTCCGCGCTGCGGCCGGGGTGTCCATGCGGCGCGTTCGACGGGCGGTACTCCAGTCGCGCGCCGGTGCATGCCGCCAGGCTGTCGAGGTCGCCGCGCAGATCGTGGAAATCCGCAGGGCGCGGCGCCACGCCCCACTGCTCGGCCCGCGCGCTGCCCTGGATGACCGCGGCGATGCGCGGCGTTTCCACCGGCGCTTCGCCCTCGGCCTGCGCGAACACCTTGCCCAGCTCGAACAGGCGCACGCGCGACTGCTGGCGCGCCAGGTTGCGGGCGGCCGCGGCCACCAGTCCGGGCAGCAGTTGCGTGCGCATCACCCCCAGTTCGGCGCTGAGCGGGTTGGCCAGTTCCACAGCGCCCGCCCCGGCCTGCCAGGCCCGCAGCAGGGAGTGGTCGACGAAGGCGAAACTGACGGCCTCGAAGTAGCCGCGCGCCACGAGATGCGCACGCAGTTCATCCTCGCCTGCGCGGGTTTCGCCCGGCACGGCGATGCGCGCAGCAGCGCCCGGCAAGGTCGTGGGGATCGCGTCGTAACCGTGGATTCGCGCGACCTCCTCGATCAGGTCCTCCTCGATCGCGATGTCGAAGCGACGGCTGGGCGGCAACACCCGCCACCCCCCGTCGATTGCCGAAACCTC
The DNA here is from genome assembly GCA_023444765.1 of Pseudomonadota bacterium. GTDB lineage: Bacteria > Pseudomonadota > Gammaproteobacteria > Xanthomonadales > Xanthomonadaceae > Luteimonas. Next base: position 2,387 of record JAEXLY010000159.1, read on the forward strand.
CATACCAAGCGCGCACAGGATCCGCGAGACTCCGGCATCGGGCACATCCAGGCCCAGCACGCGCGCCAGGCGCGCGCGCCGCAGGACGATGGGCTGCGGCTGCGGCAGGTGGTCGGGCAGCACCGCCTCGACCACCGGTCCCGGCTGGCCACCCGCTATGTCGAGGACCAGCCGGGTGGCCAGTTCGATCGCGGCACGCGGGAGCGCCGGATCGACGCCCCGTTCGAAACGGTGCGCGGCGTCGGTGTGCATGCCCAGTCGCCGGCTGCGGCCGATGATCGCCGCTGGCGCGAAGTGCGCCGATTCCAGGAACACGTTGCGCGTGGTGTCGGTAACGCGGGTATCGAAGCCGCCCATCACCCCGGCCAGTGCGACCACGCGGTCGGCGTCGGTCACGGCCAGGAACTCGTCGTCCAGGGCCACCTCGCGACCGTCGAGCAGCTTCAATGTCTCGCCGCCGCGCGCCCTGCGCACGCCGACCGGGCCGGTGAGCAGGTCGCGGTCGAATGCATGCATGGGCTGGCCCAGTTCCAGCATCACGTACTGGGTCACGTCGACCAGCAGGCTCACCGGGCGCACGCCGCTGCGGCGCAGGCGCTCGGCCATCCACACCGGCGTGGCCGCGGCCGCGTCCACGCCCTCGATCACACGGCCGAGGTAGCGCGGCGCGTCGGCACCGGCGTCGAGTCGCACCGGCAGCGTGGCCTCGATCGACGCGGGAACCGGGGTCGGTTCGAACGGCGCCACTTCGCTGCCCACCGCCGCCGCCACGTCGAACGCGATACCGCGCAGGCTGAAGCAGTCGGCGCGATTGGGGGTGAGTTTGATCTCGATGCTGGCATCGGGCAGGCCGAGGTAGTCGGCCAGCGGCGCGCCCACCGGCGCATCCTCCGGCAGCTCCAGCAGGCCCGAAGCATCGGCATCGATGCCCAGTTCCTTCGCCGAGCACAGCATGCCGTTGGACGCCACGCCGCGCAGTTTCGCCGCCTTGATGGTGAGCTCGCCGACCTGCGCGCCGATGGTCGCCAGCGGGGCCACCAGCCCCGGTCGCGCGTTGGGTGCGCCGCAGACGATCTGCAGCGTCCCCCCCCGCCCGGCATCGACCTGGCAGACCTGCAGGCGGTCCGCCTCGGGATGCTTCTCCGCCGACACGATGCGCGCCACCACCACGCCGTCCAGGGTTTCGCCCAGCGCCGAGACATCCTCGACCTCAAGACCGATCGCGGTCAGCACCTCGGCCAGGCGCTCGCGCGTCGCGTCGGTGGGGACGTGCTGGCGGAGCCAGTTTTCGCTGAATTTCATGGACGAAATTCCGTGATTCGTGATTGGTGGTTCGTGATTCGAAACAGCAGGAACAGGCAACTGGAGTTCGCGACGGCAGTCCGCTTCTGCGAATCACCAATCACGAATCAAGTTCCTCAGGCGAACTGCCTGAGGAACCTCAAGTCGTTGTCGAAAAAGGCACGCAGGTCGTCGACGCCGTAGCGCAGCATCGCCAGGCGCTCCACGCCCATGCCGAAGGCGAACCCGGTGTAGCGCTCGGGATCGACGCCGACCGCGCGCAGCACGTTGGGATGCACCATGCCGCAGCCGAGCACTTCCAGCCAGCGGGTGCTGCCGTCCGGGCGCTGCCAGGCGATATCGACCTCCGCGCCCGGCTCGACGAACGGGAAGTAGCTGGGGCGGAAGCGCATCTCGAAATCGCGCTCGAAGAACGCGCGCACGAACTCGGCCAGCGTTCCCTTGAGGTCGGCGAAGGTCGAATGTTCGTCCACCAGCAGGCCCTCGCACTGGTGGAACATCGGCGAATGGGTCTGGTCTGAGTCGGAGCGGTACACCTTGCCCAGCGCGATCATGCGCAAGGGCGGCGCATGCCGGCCCATGTAGCGGACCTGCACGCCAGAGGTGTGGGTCCGCAGCAGGCGGCCGTCGCCGAAGTAGAAGGTGTCGTGCATGGCGCGCGCCGGATGGTGCGGCGGGAAGTTCAGCGCCTCGAAGTTGTGCCAGTCGTCCTCGATCTCGGGCCCGTCGGCCAGGTCGTAACCCAGGCGGCCGAAGATGTCGGCCATGCGCTGCATGGTGCGGCTGATCGGGTGGATGCCGCCACGGTCGCCGTCGCGTCCCGGCAGGGTCACATCGATCGTCTCGCCGGCCAGGCGCGCGTCGAGCTCGGCGTCCTCCAGCGCGGCCTTGCGCGCTGTCAACGCCTGTCCGACCGCGTCGCGTACGCGGTTGATCGCCTCGCCGGCCGCCTTGCGCTGCTCGGGCGGCAGCGCGCCCAGCGCCTTGAGCTGCGCGGTGATGCTGCCGCTCTTGCCAAGCAGGGCTACGCGCAGCGATTCGAGCGCCTCGGCGCTGGCTGCCGCGTCGATGTCGGCCAGTGCCTGCGTCGACAGTGATTCGATGTCGCTCATCGAAAGCTTCCTTTGTTCCGGAGCGGGTCCGGGAAGGCCGCCGCATCGCGCGCCGGGACCGCTCGCCATGCCCCGGTGGGGGGCGGCGCCATACGACCCACCCGGAAATGCAGATCCCTGAAAAACGAATGGGGAAGGACTTGCGCCCTTCCCCATGCGTGTACCAGCTTGTCTCCCGGCAACCGTCCGCGCATGCGCCGGCGGCTGCGACGGGACACGTGCATTACGCTGCGAGCGCGCCCTTCGCCTTCTCGGTCAGGGCCGTAAACCCGGCCGCGTCGTGCACGGCGATGTCCGCCAGCACCTTGCGGTCCAGGGTGATGCCGGCCTTGAGCAGGCCGTTCATGAAGCGGCTGTAGCTCATGCCGTTGAGGCGGGCGGCAGCGTTGATGCGCGCGATCCACAGGGTGCGGAAATTGCGCTTCTTCTGCTTGCGACCGATGTACGCGTACTGCTCGGCCTTGATGACCGCCTGCTTGGCGACGCGGAAAACCTTGCGGCGGGCGTTGTAATAGCCCTTCGCGCGGCCGATGACCTTCTTGTGACGGCGGCGCGCCTGCACGCCACGCTTGACTCGTGCCATTGTTCAGCCCTCCTCAGAGATACGGAAGCATGCGGTCCAGACGGCCCGCGTCCTCGGCACGAACATGGTTCGTCTGCCGCAGGTTGCGCTTCCGCTTGGTCGCCTTCTTGGTGAGGATGTGGCTGGTGTTGGCGTGGCCTGCCTTGTACTTGCCGGAAGCGGTCTTCCGGAAGCGCTTGGCCGCGCCGCGATGCGTCTTGATCTTGATCTTTGACATAGCGGTGTCCTGGGGTCGTTTCTAGTACTGGTCCGGGCGGCGTCCCCTCACGTCGGGCCTTGCGGCTGAGCCGCGGCACCATCCGTTCGAACGCGCTTTCCTTCCTGCCTGACCGGTTTGTAAGCCTCTGATTCCCGGAGGAAACAGGGCGGGTCCAAGGTCTTGCGAGTAGCGCCCGGGCGAACCGGGCCGGCCATTATGCCTGCTGGGGGGCGGGCCTGCAATCCAGAGCCGTCCGCCGCGCTCCCTCCCCCCCTCGCGGGGGAGGGCCGGGGTGGGGTCCGCCGGAGCGAGGCTGCCAGAAAAGCGAAGCGCGCCTGACGGCGCGCTCCCCCACCCTTTGCCCTCCCCCGTGAACGGGTGGAGGGGAACGGGATGCCTCACGCGCCTTCAGCGCGTGGGTTCACTTCTTCTTGGGGGCGATCATCATCACCATCTGCCGGCCTTCCAGGCGCGGGCGCGATTCGATGACGATGTCCTCGCCGAGGTCGGCCTCGATCCGTGCCGCCATCTCGCGACCCAGTTCCTGGTGGCTCATCTCGCGGCCACGGAAGCGGATGTTGACCTTGATCTTGTCGCCTTCCTCTAGGAACTCGCGCATCTTGCGCAGCTTGATCTGGTAGTCGCCCTCGTCGGTGACCGGACGGAACTTCACTTCCTTGATCTCGACCTGCTTGGACTTCTTCTTGGCCTCGTTGGCCTTCTTCTGCATTTCGAACTTGAACTTGCCGAAGTCCATGATCTTGCAGACCGGCGGATCCGCGTTGGGCTGGATCTCCACCAGGTCGAGGCCTTCGTCCTGGGCCATTTGCAATGCTTCGTCGCGCGACAACACGCCGACCATCTCGCCGTCGGACCCGATCACGCGCACGCGCGGCACGCGGATCTCGTTGTTGCGTCGATTCTGCTTGTCCTGGGTGCTAATACTGCGTCTCCGGAAAGGGGGAGGCGGGCACGCTCAGCGGCGCCCGCCAGGGCCGTAGGTACGGATTTTTAACGGATTCGGGCCGCGATACAACTGTCAGCCGCGGTTTTCCGACAGCAGGCGTTCGGCGAAGGCCTCCACAGGCATGCTGCCCAGGTCCTCGCCCGCCCGTGTCCGGACCGCCACCGCGCCGGCCTCCTTCTCGCGCTCGCCGACCACCAGCAGGTAAGGCACGCGCTGGAGGGTATGTTCGCGGATCTTGTAGCCGACCTTCTCGTTGCGCAGGTCGGACTGCACGCGAAACCCCTTTGAATTCAGTGAGTTGACCACCTCACTCACGGCATCGGCTTGGGCGTCGGTGATGTTCATCACCACCGCCTGGACCGGCGCCAGCCAGGCCGGGAAGGCGCCGGCATGGTGCTCGATCAGGATCCCGATGAAGCGCTCCATGGAGCCGACGATGGCCCGGTGCAGCATCACCGGGGTGCGGCGCTGGCTGTGCTCGTCCACGTACTCGGCGCCGAGCCGCCCGGGCATCATGAAATCGACCTGCATGGTCCCCAGCTGCCAGGTGCGGCCGATGGCGTCGCGCAGGTGGTATTCGATCTTGGGGCCGTAGAAGGCGCCCTCCCCTGGCAGTTCCTGCCACTCCACGCCCGAGGCGCGCAGGGCCGAGCGCAGGGCCTCCTCGGCCTTGTCCCAAGTGGCGTCGTCGCCCAGGCGGTTCTCGGGGCGCAAAGCGATCTTGATCTGGATGTCCCCGAAGCCGAAGTCGGTATAGACCTTCAGCGCCTGGGCGTGGAACGCGCGCACCTCGGACTCGACCTGTTCCTCGGTGCAGAACACGTGGCCGTCGTCCTGGGTGAAGCCGCGCACGCGCAGGATGCCGTGCAGCGCGCCCGAAGGTTCGTTGCGGTGGCAGGCGCCGAACTCGCCGTAGCGGATCGGCAGGTCACGGTAGCTGTGCAGCCCCTGGTTGAACACCTGGACATGGCCCGGGCAGTTCATCGGCTTCACCGAGTAGGTCCGTTTCTCGGACTCGGTGAAGAACATGTTGTCCTGGTAGTTGTCCCAGTGGCCGGACTTCTTCCACAACTCCACGTCCAGGATCTGCGGGCAGCGCACCTCGCCGTAGCCGGTCTCGCGGTACACGCGGCGCATGTACTGCTCCACCACCTGCCACAGCGCCCAGCCCTTGGGATGCCAGAACACGAGGCCGGGGGCCTCTTCCTGCAGGTGGAACAGGTCCTGCGCCTTGCCGATGCGGCGATGGTCGCGCTTCTCGGCTTCCTCGATGCGCTGGATGTAGGCCTTGAGCTGCTTCTCGTCGGCCCAGGCGGTGCCGTAGATACGCTGCAGCTGCTCGTTCTTCGAATCGCCGCGCCAGTACGCGCCCGAGATGCGGGTGAGCTTGAAGGCCTTGAGGAAGCGCGTGTTGGGCACGTGCGGACCGCGGCACATGTCCACGTATTCCTGGTGGTGGTAGAGGCCCATGGCGGTGACTTCCGGGCCCATGTCGTCGATCAGGCGCAGCTTGTAATCCTCGCCGCGGGCCCTGAATACCTCCACCACCTCCGCGCGCGGGGTCATCTTCTTGACCACGTCGTAATCCTGCGCGATCAGCTCGCGCATGCGATGCTCGATCGCCGCCAGGTCGTCGGGCGTGAACGGCCGCTCGCTGTGGACGTCGTAGTAGAAGCCGTCCTCGATCACCGGACCGATCACCATCTTCACTTCCGGGTACAACTGCTTGACCGCGTGCCCGACCAGGTGCGCGGCCGAGTGGCGGATGATCTCCACCCCTTCCGGGTCCTTCGGAGTCAGGATCTGCAGCGACGCGTCGCGATCGATCAGGTCGCAGGCATCGACCTGGCGACCGTCGACCTTGCCGGCCACGGTGGCCTTGGCCAGGCCGGGGCCGATCGACCGGGCCACGTCCATGACCGTGACCGGATGTTCGAACTCGCGGCGGCTGCCGTCTGGGAGGGTGATGGTGATCATGGGAGTGGTTCGTGATTGGTGATTCGTGACTGGTGATTCGCAAGGCGGGTGTCCGGGCTTTCCGGATCACCAGTCACCAATCGCGAACCACGGCGCTCCGCGCCACAAAAAAAGCGCCACGAGGGCGCCCTGCGGGTGACCTCGGCGATCCTCAGCGCTGGGCGGTGGTAGTGCTCATGTCGCACGCTCGGCCGGCGTTTCCGCGGGCCACCTCATGGGCGGTGGTGCCGCGATTCTACCCCGGAACCGCGCGTGTTGCGCTGCACCGCCGGCCACCGGCGGTCGGTGGCATGATGCCCTGAGCCACCTGCAGCGGGCCGCATGAACATCCGGGGAAAACCCACGTCGCTCGACATCGCACACCTGGCCGGCGTGTCCCAGCCGACGGTGTCGCGCGCCCTGCGCGGCAGCCCGATGGTGAACGAGGAGACGCGCCGGCGGATCCTGGCCATCGCCGAGCAGCTGAACTACAAGGTGGACAAGAACGCATCCAACCTGCGGGCCCAGCAGTCGGGCACCCTGGCGCTGCTGCTGTTCGAGGACCCGACCTCGGACGAATCGCACATCAACCCCTTCTTCCTGCCGATGCTGGGTTCGATCACCCGGGCCTGCGCGCGCCGCGGCAAGGACCTGCTGATCTCGTTCCAGCAGCTGTCCAACGACTGGCACGCCGACTACGGCGACAGCCACAAGGCCGACGGACTGATCCTGCTGGGCTACGGCGACTACCTGGCCTACCAGGGCAAGCTGGCCACGCTGATGTCGCAGGGCACGCCGTTCGTGCGCTGGGGCGCGGTACTGCCGGACCAGCCTGGGCTGTCGATCGGCTGCGACAACATCGGCGGCGGGCGCCAGGCCGGAGAACACCTGGCGCGGATCGGCCGCCGCCGCGTCGCCTTCCTCGGGGATGCGTCCAGCCACTATCCCGAGTTCCTCGAACGCTACGAAGGCTGCGACGCCGCGCTGCGCGAAGCGGGGACGTCCCTGGACCGGTCACTGCAGGTGGATGCCGAAAGTTCGGAGGATTCCGGCTACGCGGCCGCGCAGGCGCTGCTCGAGCGGGGCCTGCCGTTCGACGCGGTGTTCGCGGCCAGCGACCTGATCGCGATCGGCGCGATGCATGCGCTCACGGGGCATGGGTTGCGCATTCCGGAAGACGTGGCGGTGGTGGGCTTCGACGACATCCCCGCCGCCCGCATCGCCACCCCGGCGCTGACCACGATCAACCAGAACACCACCCTGGCCGGCGAACTGCTGGTGGACAGGCTGGTGGCGCTGGTGGAAGGGACGCCCGCGGCAAGCGAGCGGCTGCCGGCGACGCTGGTGGTGCGGCGGTCGAGCAGCGAATCCCCGGCTACCTGATGGATGCATCGCGCTGGGAAGGCGCACTGCAGCCGGCGCCGTGCATCACCGTGTAGCCGAGGCACCTGTCCCTCCAGAGGCCAGCGAACGGATCGCATACCGGCGCCCGCGCTGCCCGCCGCCTTGCCTCACGAAGCCGGCTTGCGGGTCCATGCAGGCATCAGCCCGCGCCCGGTTCACCGGGCCTTGTCCGCACCGGCCCGGTGTCCGGACATCGCCTCGCCCAGCGCCCGCAACAGCCCGGGATCGCTTAGCGGCACGTCGCGCAGGAGCACGCGCACGCCGTGTGCCGGCACCTCGAGGTCGATGCGACCTTCGATCTCGACCTCGCTGCCGTCGAAGCCATCGCGCCAGCTGCCGCGTTCCACTGGACCCTCGATGGCGATGCGCGCGGCAGAGTCGCCCTTGTTGAGCAGAACCAGCGCCGTCTGGGCCACGCCGCCGCGCTGGTAGACACGGTAGAACGCGGCCTGGTCGCCCTCCAGCTTCAGGTTGAGCTGGAGGCCCCGCTGCAGCGCCGGAGAGTCGCGTCGCAGCCTGGCGATGCGCTGCAGCGGTGCGAAGATCGGGCTCTGTGCCGCCGCATCGATGCGCTCCTGTCCGTAGTAGTTGCGGTTTCCGGCATGCTCGGCGCGGCCGCGCATGAACCCGGTTTCCGATCCGTAGTAGAGCACCGGGATCCCGCGCGCAGTGAACAGCCAGTTGTGCGCGTCGATGAAGCCGTCGTCGCTGGCATCCATGCGCGGCATGTCGTGGTTGTCGTAGAACGTGGCCAGATCGTAGGGATTGGCATACGGACCGTCCTGCAGGTGCAGCGCGGGCGCCAGCCGCTCGTAACCCGCGCCCTTGCGGCCGAACACTTCGTCCATGGCCTGTTTCATGGGGAAATCGAGCACGCTGACCTCGCCGTGCCCGGGCTGCGTATGCACGGCGATCTTCTCCGCCTCGTAGTCGAAGGCCTCGCCGAACATGAAGAAGCCCGGGCGCTTGCGGCGGATGCGGTCACTGAACTGCTGCCAGAAGCTGCCCGGCATCCAGGCGATGGTATCGATGCGGAAAGCGTCGGCTCCCTGGTCGATCCACTGTTCGTAGGCACCGGCGAGGTAGTCGAGCACCGCGGGACTGGTCGCGTCGAAGTCGCTGAGCTGGGCGAGGTTGCCGTCGTAGATCGATCCCTGCGCGGCGTCCACGGGACCGACATTGCCGTAGAAGGCGTGCAGCGGGTTGCCGGCCGGATCGAGCTGCTGCGGCGGCAGGTTCTGGTGGTCGGCCAGCAACCGCCCTTCGCGATCGTAGATGCGGCCGTACATCGGCTGGCCGACCGGCATCGTCCAGGCCGGCGAGCCGTGATTGCCGACGATGTCGAGCACGAGCTTCATGTCACGCGCATGCACGGCGCGCGCAAGGTCGGGGAAGTCCATGCCGGGGCTGGGCAGGTGTTCGTCCACCCGGTAGAAGTTCACGCCCCAGTAGCCGTGGTATCCGGTCTTGCCGCGGTCGCTGAGGAAGCTGTCGCAGCCGGGCGCCGTGCCGCCGGTAAAGGCTTCGTCCGGGTTGTCGACGATGGGCGTGATCCACACCGCGCCGAAGCCCATGCCATGGATGTAGTCGAGGTTGGCGGCCAGGCCCTTGAAGTCGCCACCGAGGTAGCCGATGTTGCCGGCCACGCCGTCGCACGGCGCCAGCGGAATGTCGAAGGTGCGGTTGACGCCGCCCTGGTCGCGGTGGTCGTTGCCCGGATCGCCATTGACGAACCGGTCGGTGAGCACGAAGTACACCGCGTGACTGGCGAAGGGCTCGAGCGTGCCGTGGAACTCCTGGGCCGCCTCGTCCGCGTCCGCGGCCGGCCTGGCATCCGGACGCGCGTCGCTGCAGGAGACCGCCAGGCAGGCGCAGGCCAGGACGGCAAGAATCGATGGGCGCATGTCAGGCCTCTGCGATGGGAAGTCGGGCGGGAGTGCCGGGCGACGGCAGACGCACGCGCAGCGTGCACAGGCCGGCGATGAACATGCACGCGCCGCCCAGCATCAGCACGCGCATCGGATCTCCGTCGAACAGCCGCGACAGCAGCACGCCCAGGGTGCTGACCGCCACCAGCTGCGGGATCACGATGAAGAAATTGAAGATGCCCATGTACACGCCCATCTTCGCCGCCGGCACGCTGTCGGACAGCATCGCGTAGGGCAGCGACAGGATCGAGGCCCAGGCGAACCCAACGCCGACCATCGACAGCAACAGCCACTGCGGATCGCGCACCAGCGCGACCGACAGCAGGCCCAGCCCCCCCAGCCACAGGTTGAGCAGATGGCTGCCGCGCAGGCCGATGCGCCGGGCCAGCCACGGAATGGCGATGGCGGCCAGGGCGGCGAAACCGTTGTAGGCGGCGAACAGCACGCCGACCCAGTTGGCGCCCTCGTTCCATGCCGCCGACGCGGTATCGGTGGTCGCGTAGTGATGTCGCGTCACCGCCGCGGTGGTGTAGATCCACATGCAGAACAGGCCGAACCACGAGAAGAACTGCACGACGGCCAGCTGGCGCATCGTCGCCGGCATCGCGTGCAGGTCCGCGGCCAGCGCGGGCAGCAACGCACCCTCGCGCAGGCGCGGCGCGAGCAGGCGCAGCAGCCCGTAGGCCAGCGGCAATGACGCCAGCACGTAAAGCAGGCGATCCCAGCCGAGTTGCCACACCACCGCGATGCCCGCCAGGCCCACGACCAGCCACGGCATCCCGCCGCCCGCCGGGGGTACCGCGCCGACCTGCGCCGGGCCGCTTCCCGAAGGTTCGGCGTCATCGAACGACTGCAGCACCTCCGGCGGGTATTCGCGGGTGCGCACGATCGTCCACAGGATCGCCAGCAGCAGCACGGTGCCGCCGGCGTAGAAGGCGTAGCGGACCGTGTCGGGCACCTGCCCTGGCGCTGCAGTGTTGGCCACGCCCCACCTGGCCAGCAGCCAGGGAAGCAGGCTCGCCACCACCGATCCCACGCCGATGAAGAACCCCTGCATGGCGTAGCCGGTGGGGCGCTGCCTCGGCGAGAGCTGGTCGCCGACGAACGCGCGGAACGGCTCCATCGACACGTTGAGGGAAGCGTCCAGGATCCACAGCATGCCGGCCGCGATCCACAGCTGCGGAGAGTTGGGCATCACGAACAGGGCCAGCGTCGAGAAGATCGCGCCCCAGAGGAAGTAGGGCCGGCGACGCCCGAGGCGCGTCCACGTGCGATCGGAGAAGTAGCCGATCACCGGCTGCACCAGGAGCCCGGTCAGCGGCGCGGCGATCCACAGGCCGGGCACCTGCTCCATGTCGGCCCCGAGCGTCTGGAAGATGCGGCTCACGTTCGCGTTCTGCAACGCGAAGCCGAACTGGATCCCGAGGAACCCGAAACACATGTTCCATATCTGCCAGAACGACAGCTGCGGTTTGCTCGCCATGCATGCTTCCCCAACGATGCCGCGCGCATTGTCACCGTTTTGCGCGCCGATGCACCCGCCGCGACGCAACAGGCGCGACCACCGCGGGAGCCGGCCCGACGCACGCAGTACCCCTTGTTTTCAGCGGTTTCACGCCAGTCGCGAGCTTCGATCCGGCGACCGGGCGCCGCGCGCATGCATACGTATTCATGCCGCTGCCTGCCCCGCCGCGGGCCTGGCGGCGCCGTCGATGTGGAATAGTGCCGCCGTCCAGAAACCGGTCGGAGTCGCGCGTGGCAGGGGATGCATCGGCAAGGGAGTGGTGGCGCGGCGCGGTGATCTACCAGGTCTATCCACGCAGCTACAAGGATACCGACGGCGACGGCGTGGGCGATCTGCCCGGCATCGTCGACCGGCTCGACTACATCGCCTCCCTCGGCGTGGACGCGATCTGGATCTCGCCGTTCTTCAAGTCGCCGATGGCCGACTTCGGCTACGACATCGCGGACTATCGGGACGTCGACCCGCTGTTCGGCACGCTCGCCGACTTCGACCGCCTGCTCGCCAGGGCTCACGAGCTCGGCATCCGCGTGATGATCGACCAGGTGCTCAGCCACACCTCGGACCAGCACGCCTGGTTCCGCGAGAGCCGGATGAGTCGCGACAACCCCAAGGCGGACTGGTACGTGTGGGCCGATCCGAGCGAGGACGGAACGCCGCCGAACAACTGGATGTCGCTGTTCGGCGGTGTCGCCTGGCGCTGGGAGCCGCGCCGCGAGCAGTATTACCTTCACAACTTCCTGGCCGCCCAGCCGGACCTGAACTTCCACAACCCGGACGTGCAGGCCGCGACCCTGGACAACGTCGAGTTCTGGCTCGACCGCGGCGTGGATGGCCTGCGCCTGGACGCGATCAACTTCTGCTTCCACGACCGCCAGCTGCGCGACAACCCGCCCAAGCCCGCGCACCTGCGCAGCGGTCGCGGCTTCAGCACCGACAATCCCTACGCCTACCAGTACCACTGGTACAACAACACGCAGCCGGAGAACCTGCCGTTCCTTGAGTCGCTGCGGGCCTTGCTCGACCGCTATCCCGGCGCCACCACGCTGGGCGAGATCTCGTCCGAGGACTCGCTCGCCACAACGGCCGAGTACGTGAACCCGCGACGGCTGCACATGGGCTACAGCTTCGAACTGCTGACCAGCGATTTCAGCGCCGCATACATCCGCGGCACGGTCGAGCGCCTGGAAGCGGCGATGATCGATGGCTGGCCATGCTGGGCCATCTCCAACCACGACGTGCAGCGCGCGGTGACCCGCTGGGGCGGCGCTCGCCCGGGCCCCGCCTTGGCGAAGATGCTCGTCGCCCTGGTGTGCTCGCTGCGCGGTTCGGTGTGCCTGTACCAGGGCGAAGAGCTCGGGCTGCCGGAAGCCGACGTTCCGTTCGAGGCGCTGCAGGACCCCTACGGCGTCACCTTCTGGCCGAACTTCAAGGGTCGCGACGGCTGCCGCACGCCGATGCCGTGGACGTCCGACCCGTTGGCCGGCTTCACGATGGGAACGCCCTGGCTTCCGGTTCCCGCGGACCATCTGGCGCTCAACGTCGAGGCCCAGGACACGGACCCCGGCTCGGTGCTCAACGCGACCCGCGCGTTCCTCGCGTGGCGTCGCGAACAGCCGGCGCTGGTAAGCGGCTCGATCCGATTCCTCGACACGTCCGAACCGGTACTGGCGTTCGTGCGCGAGTGCGAGACGCAGCGCGTCCTCGCGGTGTTCAACCTGTCCGGCACGCCAGTGACGTTCGCGTTGCCGGCTGGTTTCTCCGCGGCGCAGGCGCTCGTCGTCGAAGGTCTGCCACCGTGTGCGGCGCGAACGGAGAGCGTCGATCTGCCGCCCCACGGCGCGTGGTACGGCGCATTGCCAATGGGTGCCCAGCACCTCGGATAGACCCCGCGGGAAGCCCGTTTTCCCGCATGAATACGTATGCAGGACGGCCCGGCTGCTGCACGCCGCGCCTACCATTCGTCCAGGCAACTGGCACCACCGTCGGCACTTTCGCCGGCGTCTTATCGCAGAAGCAGCATTCCTTCGGGAGGGGACAATGTTGAAACCGGAACGCACCCTGTTGAGCGTCGCACTGGCATCGGCCATCGCGCTGGCAGCCACCGATGCGCACGCGCAGGCGGCCGCAACGCAGGCGCCCCAGGACGCCAGCGAGATGATGGAACTGGACACCGTCGTGGTGACCGGCATCCGCCGCGGCATCGAGGACGCCATCTCGACCAAGCGCGAGGCGACCTCGATCGTCGAGGCGATCTCCGCCGAGGACATCGGCAAGCTGCCCGACGTCGGCATCGGCGAGTCGATCTCGCGCCTGCCCGGCGTTTCCGCGCAGCGTGTCGCCGGCCGCGCGCAGGTGATCAGCGTCCGCGGCCTGTCTCCGGACTTCTCGACCACGCTGCTCAACGGCCGCGAGATGGTGAGCACAGGCGACAACCGCAGCGTCGAGTTCGACCAGTACCCGTCCGAGCTCGTCAGCGGCGTGACCATCTACAAGACGCCCGACGCGGGACTCATCGGCCAGGGCCTGTCCGGCACCCTGGACATGCAGACGGCGCGCCCGCTGAACTTCTCCGACACCGTGGTGGCCGTCAGCGCGCGCTACCAGGAAACCTCGCTCGGTTCCGCGGCGAACGTGGGTGACGACGGCGGCCGTTTCAACGTGAGCTACATCGACCAGTTCGCCGACGGCACCCTCGGCCTGGCCATCGGCTGGTCGCATTCGGACACGCCCATCCACGAGAACCAGGTGGGCCTGTACGAGCCATGGCAGGCGATCGGCGACGACTGGCGACCGGGCGTTCCTGCCGGGACCTACTACTCCGACGGCATCAAGGCGCTGCGCCGCACCGGCAAGCTCAAGCGCGACGGCGTGATGGCGACGCTGCAGTACCGTCCGTCCAACGCCTGGACCAGCACGCTGGACCTGTTCTACTCCAAGGCCGAGCAGGTGGACACGGCCAACCAGTTCGAAGTCCACATCGGCGACTACAACGGCGGCTTCGACCGCCTCGGCGTGACCAACCCGCGCATCAACGGCAACGGCACCTTCACCGGTGGCACGGCCAACAACGTCTACCCGCTGGTGCGCGGCATGTACAACGACCGGGAGGACAAGATCGAAGCCGCAGGCTGGAACAACGATTTCGGCATCGGCAACGCGCGGGTGGTCGCCGACATCGCCTGGTCGCGCACCACGCGAGACGAGCTCAGCCTGGAGAACAACACCCAGCTGATGCCGCAACCGCAGCTCGACAGCGTGGATCTCGATTTTCGCCTGGACGGCTTCTCGCAGCTCGTGCCGGGCCGCGACTACTCCGATCCCGAGGCCCTGTTCCTCACCGGCACCATCTACGGCTCCGGCTATGGCAAGACCCCGCGCGTGGAGGACGAGCTGACCACGTTCAAGCTCGCCGCGTCGCTGCCGATGGACGGCTTCCTGTCCGACCTCGATCTGGGCCTGAACTACACCGACCGCTCCAAGAACAAGCGCCAGCCCGAAGGCAACATCAACCTCGGCGCGCAGGGCGACACCACCATCGCCGGCGACCTGCAGTACGGACTGGTCGACCTCGGCTTCGCCGGCGTGGGCTACATCCCGTCGTGGAATGTACCCGGCGCCGTCGCCCGCTACATGACCTTCAACCCGGTCGAGGATCTGGACTACCTGATCCCGAAGGCGTGGACGGTCGACGAGCAGATCACGACCGCATTCGCCAAGGCCAACATCGACACCGCGTGGGGCAACGTCGGCGTTCGCGGCAACTTCGGCGTCCAGGTCCAGCATGCCGACCAGTCGTCGAGCGCCAACTACTGGGACGGCTCCCAGCCGGAAGGCAGCCAGGTGATCCCGATCACCAAGGGCAAGACCTACACCGACATCCTGCCCAGCCTCAACCTGGCGTTCCTGTTCGAGAACGACAGCACCCTGCGTGTCGCGCTGGCCCGCCAGGTGGCGCGTCCGCGCGTCGACCAGATGCGCGCGTCGATGGAGTTCGGCGTCGATACCTCCACCGGCATCCCCGGCGCGAGCGGCGGCAACCCCGAGCTGGATCCGTGGCGCGCGAACGCGTTCGACATCTCCTACGAAAAGTACTTCGGTACCCGCGCCTACGTCGCCGCGGCCTACTTCTACAAGGACCTGCGCAGCTACATCTACACGCAGACGCGCGATGGCTACGACTTCACCGACCAGGTGGCGTCGTGGCTGGAAGCCAACGGCGACACGCTGCCGCCGGGCATCGTGGTCCAGAACACCGGTCGCTATTCGGCGCCCTTCAACGGCGCCGGCGGCAAGCTGCAGGGCCTGGAACTGTCGGCATCGCTGCCGCTCGACCTGGTGTTCGGCGACGCGATGCGCGGCTTCGGCGTGGTCGCCAGCGCCAGCTTCAACGACAGCGACATCACCGTCCTGGCGCCGGAGAACCAGAGCAGCGTCGGCAGCGACCCGATCACCCTGCCGGGCCTGTCCGATCGGGTCTACAACCTCACCGCCTACTTCGAACGCAACGGCTTCGAAGCGCGCGTGAGCCAGCGCCGGCGATCGGACTTCATCGGCGAGATCGGCAACTTCTCGGGCGAGCGCACCCTTCGCTACGTGGTGGGCGAGAACATCACCGACGCCCAGCTGAGCTACAGCTTCGGTGGCGACAGCGCACTGGCCGGCATGACCCTGCTGTTGCAGGCAAGCAACCTGACCGACGAGTCCTACCGGACGTACGCGGGCAGCAAGGACCGCCCCCTCGAGCGGATCGAATGGGGCCGGACCTACCTCCTCGGCGTGAACTACCGGTTCTGATTCCCTCCCACCGGGCACGCCAGCCGCCCCCGCCGGATTCCTCCTCCGGCGGGGGTTTTTCATGTCCGCTGCACGACCGCGACCGGGCGCCTGCAGGATCCGCTGCACTCGTGCGACGGTGGTAGAAGGCCCTGTCCGGCCCGCCGCCAAAGCGCTCGGTCCGGCTTCACCCACGTGCAGGCCCAGCCAAAGTGTCTTCCGATGGCGGCCAGGGACGGGCACACCCGCCAGCGCCTCCGGGCTGTCCCTGCGCGCCGGAGCGTGCACAAGCAGCGGCCCGACCGCGACGGCGCACTACGGAGGCCGACGTGAAGTCGTCCCACGCGGCGTGAGTACGCCGCATTCGATCGGGGCGTACCGCCTTTCGGTCTGGACGTTGCGTCTTCGACTGCGCGCGGATCATGTATTCGCCCGGTCAAGCCCCCGTACCGAGCGGATGCCCACCGATCCGGGGGCCCTGGTTCTTCCCTCGCCGTTCCGCGACGAAGCCCCTTCGCTCGCCAGCGGCGTATCGACAACCACGCGACAATCCGTGGCAGAGCCCTTGACGACGATGCGTCAGGCCGCGTCGCGGAAGCACGCGGCTGAGGATGGACCTTCGGCACCAGCACACCGTCGTCGGGCGGGCGCACGGACTGCGTGAAGCTGCGTTCCCGACCTCGTGCCTCCGACTGGCGCCGGTCATGCCGGCGATCCGGTGGCCCTGATCGGCCTGGAAGGCTTCATCTACGACCAGGACGGCGTGGTTCGCGCCAAGGCGCACGTGCCGCAGGATGAGGACCATGCGGACGGTGCCGCCCCGCTGGCCGAGATCCGGACGAGGAGGCCGTCATCGACGGCGGGCGCCAGGCAAGCATCGCGGGCGCCGTGGCACATCGCGCGAGTCATCCGCGGCGAAAGCCATGATGGCCCCCGCCAGCCCCCCCCCCGCCCCGCCACCCGGGGACGGAGCCGGGGAGGCCAGGCACAAAAAAACCCGCCGGCTGGCGGGTCTTCCTGTCCGGAAACACAGCTTTAAGCTGTTGATTCTGGTGGGCGGTACAGGGTTCGAACCTGTGACCCCTACCATGTCAAGGTCAAATTCAACGCCATCAGATCAACATCTTAGTGTAGCCTGTTCGCATTAGGGGACAATTTGGGGACAGTAGATGGCCACAATCGTACAGAGAGCGTCCGGACGCTGGCAGGCGAAGATTCGACGGGCAGGAGGCAAGGCCGCCTCGCGCACCTTCCCCACCAAGTCGGCCGCCGAGCAGTGGGCACGTAGAGAGGAAAGTCAGATCGACAGGGGCGAGTGGCGCGACCAGACGCTTGCCCACCGAACGTTTGTGTCCGAACTGCTGCAAGAGTACGAGTCAGAAGTCGCCGCTAAGAAGCGGTCGGCTCCCGTCACGAGGTTCCACCTAGCCCGCTTTCGTGAGGATCTGGGGCATCTGCGCCTCGAGCAGCTGACCCCTACAGTTATTAGCCGGTGGCGGGACGAGCGGCTCAAGTACGTCCAGCCGGCGACGGTGGGCAGAGAACTTGCGACTCTGGGTGGCGCTTTGAATTGGGCCCGCAAAGAGAAGATGATCCCGATCCCGGAGAACCCCGTAGGTGGCATTCGACGGCCTGCGCCAGGGCGAGCTAGAGAGCGCCGCTTGCTGCCGGGAGAACGTGAAGCACTGCTTGCTGTCCTCACTAGTGCGCAGGAGCAGCGACAAGGGCC
This sequence comes from Pseudomonadota bacterium, assembly GCA_023444765.1. Lineage (GTDB taxonomy): Bacteria > Pseudomonadota > Gammaproteobacteria > Xanthomonadales > Xanthomonadaceae > Luteimonas. Next base: position 19,865 of record JAEXLY010000159.1, read on the forward strand.
CATCCGAAGTGGGCGATACCAAACCGGCACGAGAAATCCTTGGCTGCTCCCTCTGGTCGATCTGGCCGTGGAGACCGCCATGCGTCAAGGCGAGCTGCTGTCCCTCCGCTGGTCAGACGTGGACCTAAAATCTCAAGTGGCACGGCTGGAGACTACTAAGAATGGTGACTCGCGCTTGGTGCCTCTCTCCTCACGCGCAGTAGGGATCTTGGCCAAGCTTCCGAGAGAGTCCACGGCGGATACGAAGGTCTTTCCCTGTTCGTCTGAGGCGGTGAAGCTCGCATGGCGTCGCGCCGTAACAAGAGCCCGTGAACAGTACGTTCGTCAGTGCAAGGACTCCCGCGTTGCCATCGACCCCGCCTTCCTAACGGATCTGCGCTTTCATGATTTACGCCACGAGGCGGCTAGCAGACTCGCAGAGAAGCTGCCGAACCTGATCGAACTCGCTGCGGTGACGGGCCACAGAGACCTGCGCATGCTCAAGCGCTACTACCACCCACGCGCAACAGACCTTGCCAAGAAGCTGGGCTAGTACGCGGGTCGCACCGTTCGCTTCGATCTAGTGATCTGAGTTTGTAGATCCCGTAGATCCCGTAGATCCCGAAGATCCCGAAGATCCCGAAGATCCCGAAGATCCCGTAGGTCATTTGGGGAAGTCCGGAGAATCCGCAGCGCTATTTCAGCTAGACAGACGCCGCAATGCCGTCCGGACTCATCACCAGTTTTGATCCGTTCAACTTCAGGTCGACTGCTCCACGCCTAGCCGCCCAGTGAGATTCAGTACCGCGTCTGGCCGTCGTGCCACATACGGCGACGCAGGCATGGGGCCGCTTGACACAAGGTTGCCGTCCGCAATGGCGCGCTCTGCACCGAGTGGGAAGTCGAATAGGTGACCTTGCTGCTCTACGCTGGCTTTGAGGGAGGGCTCGGCCCCGACTGGCTGAGGATCATGAGTCGGTCCGAGACAGCAGATCGATTTCATGCCCAACCAGTCGCTCCGACCGTTCCACACACCAGGAACCTTTCGATTGCTGCAACATCGAGAGTGACGACCAACCCGCAATCATCCAGGAACTCGCGGATGTCCCGTGAGATTTCCTGAGCCACAACATGCTGTCCATCAAAGACCGATGCACTCTCGTCAACACCATCGACACCCTGTCCCAGCTCGACCAGAATGGGAATTCCGTTGTCGCCCTTCTCCACCAGCTTCGTGGTGAGCGCTCCAACGTCTTCTGGCGCATCCTGTATGCCGAACGCCTTTGTCCGGAAGGACCCGACACCCAGACCAATAGCGCTGAGTTCCTTCGTGCTCAGGCCCTCGTTGAGCTAACGGTGTCCGGACGACGTCGGACAAACGTCGGCGAATCGATGGCAAGTGAAAGCAGCACATTGCTGCTATCCGCCGTCACCAACGCGCTGGTTCCCATGCTCATAACGGAAATAGCAGCGATCAAGGAAGCCGAGGATATGCGGCTCGCAAATCGCGATCTATACGTCTGACCTCCGCTCCCCGCTTCGGCGGGGAGCTTCTTTTTGCTCGGGAAGCCCCTCTTCCAAAGAGCAGACGTTGAGGGCAACCCGACGCCCCCCACTTTCAGTAGCGGTCTGATCTGGAGTTCGGGTCCACTGCAGGCGACTTGGCCATCTGCTTAGACTAGGCGGCCGGCGCTTGCGGCACAGCCCCTTGACCAGAAGCCTTGAATCCTGGGACCGTTCCGAAAAGGGCGTTGCAGCACACCGAGGGTGACGCAGCGGAAGCGCAACCGCCTCAAGGCCGAAATAGAAACAGCCTAGGGCGAGGAGAGGGAGTGCCTCGCGCTTGTGAATGGACGCGCGATGGAGCGTGTCGCGTTGAAGCAATCGCGCCCTTCCGTCACTCATGGCCAACTCCATTCCTGACCGCCCCGTCGTGCTCTAAGTATCCAGGCGAGCACCGGTCGAAATCGTTCGTGGCCACGGGCGAATAAGCGTCGCCCTCCCGTGCGGCACCGGTGGAAGCCCGTGTCCGCCTGTCCACAAGACGTCCGGAAGAGGCTCGGAGCTACGACAGGCGCCAACATGACCCGAGAGGCTCCTCGACTTACCATGAGCGGGCGCACGCGGGCCTGCAGGATTCCGGAGATGGAGAGGCGAGATTGAACGAGGAAAAGGAATGGACGCCTTCCGCGTGGGGGCGCCGGTGGACCCGATCGCCGCACTGGCGCCTGCGGATGGACGGCCTGACGCTGACGCTGACCGTGGAGGGCCGGGCCCGCACGCTCAACGTCGGTGACGAAGCGACCTACCGGCTCAACGCCGGCAGGTTCTGGACCGACTTCACGGCCTTTCCCCACACGCGGCACGAGGTGCGGGTAGACGGGCTGCCCAATGTGCAAGGCGCCGATCTGGCCCATGCGCTGCAGCTATCGCTTGCGAACAAACGTCTATGCGACGACGCCGCGTTTGTGCGGCGCGGACTGGATGTGGTTCGGCAGTGGCTGCGCAAGGCTACCGATCTAGAGCAAGCCGCGGATGCGGGCCACCGCTGGTTCACCCACGACATGCAGCGAACTCTGGCCGAGTCCCGCCCAACCGTGGACGTGACAGGCATACGCATGCGGCTGAAGAAGGACCGCGTCGTGGCGCTGCTGGGTGAGGATGCCCAGGCTATCCAGCGCTCGCTGGATTTGTGGGAGTTGGACTGGGCGCGCTACTGGGCGCGCTACAACCGCGAGCACACCGAGCGCGAGTTGGTGGCGTGCAAGTCGTTGTTTGACACGGTTGAGCGCCAGCCGCTCACCGACGAGCAGGCTCGCGCGGTGGTGTGTTTCGACAACCGGGTGCAGGTGGTGGCCGCGGCCGGGTCGGGCAAGACCTCGACCATGGTGGCGAAGGCGGCGTACGCCCTCCACCGCAACCTGGTGGCCCCGGATCGCGTGGTGTTGTTAGCCTTCAACAAGCGCGCGGCCGATGAGCTGAAGGAGCGCGCGGCCCAGGCTTTCGAGCGGCTGGGCATGGAAGGCGTGGCGGTGGAAGCGTCGACGTTCCACGCGCTGGGCTTGCGCATCATCGGCAAGGCAACCGGAGAGAAGCCGGACATCCCCGACTGGGCCACCGACACGGGCGGCGGGCTGCGCAAGCTCGCGGCGATCGTTGACACGCTCAAGGATCGCGATCCGAGCTTCCGCACCCGCTGGGACCTGTTCCGCTTCGTGTTCAAGCGTGATGTGCCGGCCTTCGGCGAGCCCGAGCCCGCCGACGTGTGGGATGCCCAAGGCAGAGGCGCCTTGCTCTCGGCCCGGGGCGAGCGGGTGAAGAGCCAGGAAGAGGTGATGATCGCCGACTGGCTGTTCTATAACGGTGTGGACTACCGCTACGAGGGCCGCTTCGAGGTGCCCACCGCCGACGAATGCCATCGGCAATACAAGCCAGATTTCTACTACCCGGCCGTGGCGCTGTATCACGAGCACTTCGCCCTGGACGCGTGCGGGCAAGCGCCCGCGCAATTCGAGGGCTACATGGACGGCGTGGTCTGGAAGCGCGAACTGCACCGGGAGGTAGGCACCGACTTGTTCGAAACGACTTCGCACGGGCTGCGCCACGGGGACGACTTGCAACGGCTGGGAGCGGAGTTGACCGCCAGAGGCGTGGTGCTGGACCCAAACCCCGATCGGCCCATCCCCGACGGTGGGAACCCGCCCATGCTCGCCGCCGAGCTCGCGGCGTTGATTCGCACCTTCATCGGCCATGCCAAGAGCAACGGGTTGTCCATCGACGCCATCCGGCAGAGGATGGAGACCCTGCCCGACGCCACGTTCAAGCCCCGGCACCGGATGTTCCTGGACCTGGCCGAGCCCATTCTGGCGGCGTGGGATGCGGCGCTGGCCGCCGAGGGTGGGATCGATTTCGAGGACATGCTCAACCTGGCCGCTGCGCACCTGGAAGCCGGCCACTGCGAAGCGCCCTTCGATCTGGTGATGGCCGACGAGTTCCAGGACGCCTCCCGCGCCCGGGCGCGCTTGTGCCGCGCCTTGGTCCAACGGCCTCACCGCCACCTGTTTGCCGTGGGCGACGACTGGCAGTCCATAAACCGCTTCGCCGGCGCGGACGTGTCGGTGATGACCCGTTTCAGGGAGTGGTTCGGACACGGCCAGGTGCTCAAGCTGGAGCAAACGTTCCGTTGCCCCCAGGCGTTGTGCGACGTGTCAAGCGCGTTCGTCTCCAAGAACCCCGCGCAAATAGGCAAGCGTGTACACTCCGTGGCGTCTGGCGTGGGCCCCGTTCTGCAAGCCTTCCAGGTCGACCACCGGGACAAGCTCACCGACGCGGTCGACCGGTTCGTGATGCAACTAGCCGAAGGCGTGCGCAGCGGCGCCATCCCGCCGGGGCGCAACGGCAAGGTGTCAGTCTACGTGCTGGGCCGCTACAACACCGACCAGCAGCACTTGCCCCAACGGTCCTCGCGCTTCAACCGTTACGTGGACGTGTCGTTCCTGACCATCCACCGGTCCAAGGGCAGCGAGGCCGACTACGTCGTGTTGCCGGAGATGGTGAGCGTGACGCGTCGGCGGAGTTTCCCGAGCACACGTGCCGACGACGCCGTGCTGGCGTTAGCTATGCCCGACGGCGACGACTACCCCATGGGCGAAGAACGCAGGCTGTTCTACGTGGCCCTCACCCGTGCCCGCCGCGGCGTTGCTCTGTTCACCGCACGCGGGTGCTGCTCCACATTCCTGCGCGAGCTCGAGGAAGACGGTGCCGTCGTGCTGACCGACACCGACGGCAAGGCGATTCGGGAAGACAACTGCCCCGCGTGCAAGCAAGGCGTGCTGTTGCAGCGCACCGGGCCGTACGGGCCATTCCGCGCCTGTTCGAACTTCCCCGTGTGCAGCTACAAGCCGCAGCAGCGGCGCGCCCCTTCGCCCTCGGTGTTCGCCCGACAGACGCCGCAACGGCCCACTGTCGTCCGCGCTCCGCGTCCCGCTTCCCCTCGCCCACCCGCTGTCGCGCCGCCGCCCGAGCCGAAGCCGTCACGGTCGTTCCTGGGCAAGCTCAGCCAAGCCGTGTCGGAATTCGACCACCACGTCGAGCGCGCTAGCGCGCTGCAAAGCGCGACGTCCGAACTGTCGGTGAGCCTGGATGCGGAGCGCACGGTCGTTGAGGCGGCGCTCAAGTCGGCCCGGCAGGCCATGGATCTGGAACGCGAGCTCGCGGCCAAGGGCCCCGAGTATCGGGCCCGGTTCGAACAGTCGTATGCGGAACTGTTCGGCGCAATCGACGACGACACTGTCGCCAACCCTTCGCCGCCCGCGTCCATGCCGCGCCGCCCTCTTCCGGATTTCGGCCGCGTGGGCACGCAAGCCCCCCCCGACATCCAGCGGGTTATCGCCGCCAAAGTAGACGGCTTGCGCGCGGACCGTGAGGCGTTTTTGTCCGCGGTCCATGCGCAACTGGCGTCCGACGCGGCGCTGCGCGCCCGGTTCGCCGAAGACCTGCGAGACCTCAATGGCGAGCACTACTGGGTGGCCCTGGATCCCCATTCAAAGCTGAAAATCAGACGGTGATTGTGGCGATACCGGCCACACCCCAAAACTGTCCCTGATCTCCTCACGCCGATGTCAGTTCCGGCCAGAAGCGGACGTTCTGGCTGACCCGAACTGCCGCTTCGAATCCACTCTTTCAGAGGGTCGGCAGGGATTCGTGTAAAAAACGGCCAAAGGTGAGCTAACTGCCTGTCATAGCTGACTTTCTTGGCCGCTCCAGCCACGCGTCAGAACGGAGCATTTCTTCTTCGAGGACCGGACAACGGGCCGTAACTCGTTATTTCACCTCGTCCCGGTAACTCCGCCAAGCCATGCGGAGTACCCGAGCGGAGGACCGCAGAAACATCAGCAACAGTCCACCGGCGATGACCAGATCGGGCCAGCCGGCATCGAACAGCCACACGCCGGCGGCTGCCAGCAGCACCGCAACACCCTCGTACAGGTCATTGCGCGAGCACTCCCAGGCCGATGACATGTTCACGTCGCCAAAGCGGTACGGGGTAAGCAGCCACAGGCACAAGGCGTTGAACGCAAGATTGATCACGGCGGCGATGCCGATGGCCTCGAAGATCGGCACCTCCGGGTGGGCCAGGCGCCAGCCGATCTGGATGGCGACCGCAACCGCGGCACCGAGGATCAGCAATCCCTTGAACAACGCCACCCTGGCCTTGGCGCGCAGGCTCGCGCCGATCACTGCCAGGCTCAGCAGATAGGTCAACGCATCACCGAGGTTGTCGAGGCTGCCCGACAGCAACGAGGACGAGCCGCTGTAGATCGCTGCGGTGATCATCATCACGAAGCTGGCGATGTTGATTGCCAGCACGATCATCAACACGCGCCGCTGCCCCGCCTCCAGGGCGCGGATATCCACCGTGCTTCCGCAGCCGCACGAATCACTCATGATCATGTCTCCGAGTCGAGCGGGCGTCCGAGGATTTGCGGCCCGCTTCCAGGTCGGCGATCCTAAACCCCGGAGTCGCTACAGAGTCAAGCCCATGAAGATCGGAGAGGTCGCGGAGCGCAGCGGGTGCCATCCCGAAACCGTGCGCTACTACGAGCGCATCGGGTTGTTGCCTGCCCCGCCGCGCACGGCGGGCGGGTATCGCGACTACCGTCCCGCCGACGCGGATCGGCTGCGCTTCATCAGCCGCGGACGCGAACTGGGCTTCTCGCTGGAGGAGATCCGCAGCCTGCTGGGCCTGGCCGAAGACGACGGGTTGTCCTGCCAGGATGTCGACCGTCTTGCCCGCGGGCACCTGCTGGACATCCGGAACCGGCTAAACGACCTGCAGCGGATGGCCTCGGAGCTCGAACGGGTGATTGGCAGTTGCAGCGGCGGCGAGCGCGGCCAGTGCGCCATCCTCGACACGCTGCGCCACCCGCCATCCTAGGTCGGCACTCAAGCGTCCTCTTCGCCACGGGCATCCTGCAGGATCTCGATGCCCCCTTTCAGGGCGATCGCCGCCACTGCGAGCCCCACGACGAGGTCGGGCCAGGCCCGCCCGGTCCACAGCACCAGTCCGCCACCCACGAGCACGCCTGCGTTGGCGATGAAATCGTTGGTGCTGAAGGTCGTCGCGGCACGCACGTTCACATTGGCCTGCCGGATTTTCTTGAGCAGCCACACGCATGTCGCGTTTACCAGGCCGGCCCCCAGCGCCATCACCATCATCGTCGTACCAATGGGCTCGGCGTCACCCAGGAACCGACGGCCCACGTCGACCAGGATCCCAGCGGCGAACAGGATCAGCAGCCAGCCGGACACTTTGGCCGCCGACCGTTTCCAGGCTTGTGAGCGACTGAGTGCGAGCAGGGTGATGATGTAGACGGCGCTGTCGGACGTATTGTCCAGTCCATTTGCGATCAGAGCGCTTGAGCCGGCGGCGACGCCCGTGACCCCGAACCCCGCGGCAAGCGCGAGGTTCAGGGCGAGGACGATCAACAGGATCCGGCGCTGGTGCGCGTCGTGTATCTCGATCTTCTCTTCACTCAACTCAGTGGGCCTCCAGTTGCGGCTTCGCTGCGTCGCCGCGATGCAGAAGACGGTAAAGGGTGGGCAGGACAAGCAGGGTGAGCAGCGTTGAAGACACGATCCCGCCGATCACGACGGTGGCGAGCGGACGCTGCACCTCCGCGCCCGCGCCGACATTGAGCGCCATCGGGACGAAGCCGAGCGACGCCACGAGGGCAGTCATCAAGACCGGCCGCAGCCGCCCGAGCGCGCCGTTGAAGACCGCGTCGTCCAGCGACTGGCCTTGTTCGCGCAGGTTGCGAATGAAGGCGATCATGACCAGGCCGTTGAGCACGGCCACGCCGGACAGCGCGATGAAGCCGACACCTGCGGTGATCGACAACGGGATACCGCGCAGAGCCAGTGCGGCCACGCCGCCCGACAGCGCCAGCGGCACGCCGCTGAACACGATCACCGCGTCCCTGGCCGAGCCAAAGGCCATGAACAACAGGCCGAAGATGAGGACCAAGGTCACTGGTACCACTACTGCGAGCCGTTGGCTGGCCGAGATCAACTGCTCGAACGTGCCGCCGTAGTCGATCCAGTAGCCCTCGGGTACGTTCACCTGCTGCCCGACGCGCTGCTGCAGCTCTTCGACGAAGCTACCCAAGTCGCGATCACGCACGTTGGCGGTGACCACCACCCGGCGCTTTCCATTCTCGCGGTTGATCTGGTTGGGCCCCAGCAGGCTCTCGATCTTCGCGAGCTCCCGCAGCGGTACGGTCCGCGCGGTCGCCCAGCGTGGCTCCAGGCTCGACCGGTCCGCGTTCGCAACGTCGGGCAAGGGGATCGGCAGGTCCTGCAGGGCGATCGGATCGACACGCATCTGTTCCGGCAGTCGAACCACGATGTCGAAGCGGCGGTCGCCCTCGAACAGCTGGCTGGCCACCTGGCCACCCACCGCAGTGGCAACGGTCTGCTGCACGATCCCCGGATTCAGTCCGAAGCGCGCAAGCGCTGCGCGGTCCGGGACGATCGTCAGCAGTGGCAAGCCGGTTGCCTGTTCGGTGTTGACGTCGACCGCGCCCTCGACCTGCCTGGCAGCCGCCTCGACCTGTTCGGCCACCTCGACCAGCGTGTCCAGGTCGTCACCGAACACCTTGACCGCCACATCCGCACGCACGCCGGAGATCAGCTCGTTGGTCCGCATCTCGATCGGTTGCGAGTACTCGTAGTTGTTGCCGGGAAGCGTCGCCACTGCCGCTTCGATTTCGTCGATCAGCACATCCCTGCGCTTGCGTGGATCGGGCCATTGCCCGCGTGGTTTCACCATCAGGTAGGTGTCCGCCACGTTGGGTGGCATCGGGTCGGTGGCCACCTCCGCCGTGCCAATCCTGCTGAAGACACGCTCGACTTCCGGAACCTGCATCAGGCGTTCTTCCACGGCCAGTTGCATCTTCACCGACTGCTCCAGGCCCGTTCCGGGAATGCGGATCGCCTGCATGGCGAGGTCGCCCTCGTCCAAGCTGGGAATGAACTCGCTGCCCAGGCGTGTGGCGAGTAGCAGGGACACGACGACCAGCATCAGTGCCCCGCCAAGGACCCAGTTTTGCCGGCGAAGCGACCACGCAAGCAACGGCTCATAGCGCCGCCGCGTCCATTGGACCAGTCTGTTCTCCTTCTCCTCGACGCGGTTACCCATGAAGATCGCGATGGACGCGGGAACGAAGGTCAGCGACAGGACCATTGCACCGGTGAGGGCCAGCACCACGGTGATCGCCATCGGGTGGAACATCTTTCCCTCGATCCCGGTCAGCGCGAAAATCGGCAGGTACACCGCGGCGATGATGAACATGCCGAACAGGCTGGGCCGGATGACTTCGACCGTGGCAGTGGCCGTCAGGTCGTTGCGTTCCTCGCGTGTCAACGTCCGCCCAAGTCGGTGCTGCATCTCGCCAAACCGCCGCAGAACATTCTCGATGATGATGACCGCGCCATCGACGATCAGCCCGAAGTCGAGCGCACCGAGACTCATCAGGTTCCCCGACACGCCGCCGCGCACCATTCCGGTGATGGTGAACAGCATCGCCAGGGGGATGACGGCGGCGGTGATGAGTGCGGCGCGGAAGTTCCCCAACAGCAGGAACAGGACCACGATCACCAGCAAGGCACCCTCGATCAGGTTCTTCGAGATGGTCTGCATCGTGCGTTCGACCAGCCCGGTGCGGTCGTAGACCGCCGTCGCGGTGACGCCTTCCGGCAAACTTGCGTTCGCATCCTGCAGCTTCGCCGCCGCGGCCTGCGCGACGGTGCGGCTGTTGGAGCCCACCAGCATCGACACGGTGCCCAGCACGACCTCTTCGCCGTTCTGGGTCGCCGCGCCCGTACGAAGCTCCGGACCCTCACCCACCTGTGCCACGTCAGCGACCCGGATCGGCAGGCCGTCGCGTCGGTCCAGCACGATGTTCCGGATCTCGTCGATCCCGCCGACCTGGCCGGGCACGCGCACCAGGTACTGCTGGCCATTGCGCTCAATGTAACCGGCGCCCATGTTCTGGTTGTTGGCCGCCACCGCGTCGACGATGTCCTGCAGCGTGAAGCCGAGTGCAACCAGTTTGGACGGGTCCGGCGTGATGTGGATCTGCCGCTCGAAGCCGCCGATCGTGTTGACCTCGGTCACCCCCGGTGTGTTGCGCATCTGCGGCCGGATGACCCAGTCCTGCAGGGTGCGGAGGTCGGTGGCGGTCCACGGCGTGCCGTCCGGCTTGGCCGCCCCGGGCGCCGCGTCGACGGTGTACAGGAAGATCTCGCCCAACCCGGTCGAGATCGGCCCCATTTCGGGCTCCAGTCCTTCTGGGATCTGCGAGCGGATCTGCTGCAGGCGTTCGGCCACCTGCTGCCGGGCGAAGTACAGGTCGGTGCCGTCCTCGAACACCACTGTGACCTGCGACAAGCCGTATCGGGACAGCGAGCGCGTGTAGTCGAGCCGCGGCAGGCCGGCGAGTGCCGTCTCGATCGGGTAGGTAACCCGCTGCTCGGACTCCAGTGGCGAGTAGCCGGACGCCTCGGTGTTGATCTGTACCTGGACGTTCGTGATGTCGGGCGTTGCATCGATCGGGAGCCGGGTGAAGCTCCAGATGCCCACGCCGATCAGCCCGAGGGTCAGCACCAGCATCATCCAGCGATGTCGGATCGAGAACCGGACGATTCGCTCCAGCAGGCCCGACTGGAGGGCTACGGCGTCAGTGGTCATGCGCCGCGCCCTCCTTGCCGATGTCCGCCTTGATAAGGTAGCTCTCCGCGACGACCACCTCCTCGCCTTCGCTCAGGCCCGAGAGGATCTGCACCTGCCTGGCATCGCGGGCACCGAGTTCGACGTGTCGGGTCAGGTACGTCTCGCCCTCACGTACGAACACGGCCTCCTGGCCATCCATCGACTGCAGCGCGGTCAGCGGCACCATCAGGTCCACCGGCTCCTGCGCGACCGTGATCCGCGCCTTGACCGCCGTACCCGGCCGCCATTGTTTGTCGGCGTTGTCGATCGTTGCGCGGGCGACAGTGCTCTGGCTGGCCGTGGCCATGCCGGGGAGCACACGTTCGAGCGTGGTGTGGACCAGCTCGCCATCGCTCATGCGGGTGACCGCCACCGGCACCCCGGGCTTGATGTGCTGGGCGTCGGCGCCAAAGATGTGGAGGTCGACCCAGAGCTGCGAAAGATCGGCGATCTGGAACAGGGGCGCGCCCTCGCTGGCCAGGCCGCCGACCGAGGCACTGCGCTCGACGACCACGCCAGAGATCGGCGCGGCGACGCTGTAGGTGCTCAGACTCAAGTTGCTCTCGATCGTCGCCAGCATCTGGCCGGCGCGAACCTGGTCTCCGACATTGGCGCGCAGTGAGCGGATCGGGCCTGGGAAGCGGGCGGTGACCTGCGCAACACGCCCCTCGACCGGGGTCAACAGGCCTTGCACCTCATGCTCGTCGGCGATCACGCCGGGGCCGACGGGCCGCGTCTGGATACCGGACTTTTCGGCAATTTCGGCAGGGATGACCGTGCTGGCGACTTCACCCGCTTCGTGACCGTGTTCGTCGGCCTCGGTGCCGTGGCCGGCGGCCTCGTCAGCATGGGCGTCGTTTGCCGGCTGGCTAGGCTGGTCCGGCTCACCACTGCAAGCCGCCAGGCTCAAGGCCAGCGCCAATGCCGGGATCAGGTGGACAGGCTTCATGGGGTTGCTCCTTGGTTGTCTTGCGGGCCCGGGCCGGCGACGAATGCCTGGCCGGTCAGCCGCTGGATCTCGATCAGGGCGCGCTGGGCTTCCAGCGCAGCTGCCAGCTGTTGCTGCCGTGCGGCGGCGCGCTCCGCCTGCAGGCTCGACCACTCCAGATAACTGGCGGCGCCTGCGCGGTACGCGGTGGCGGCCGCTGCTTCGGCCTTGGCCAGACGTGGAAGCACGTCCTCACCCAGCCGCTGTGCTTCCAGGCGGGCCACCCCGAAGCGGCCATGCGCCTCAGCGAGGGTGGAGTAGAGCGACAGCCCCACGGCCTCCCGTTCGATTTCCAGCGCTGTCAACTCGGCGCGTGCGGCACGGATGCCCGGTTGTGCCCGGCGGGTGGTGCCCAGCGGGATCGAGACACTGCCGACCAAGCCGAAGTCATCGCCGTCCGCCATCCGTCGCACGCCCACCTGCCAGTCGAAGTCCGGGGTCGCTTCGCTGCGTGCCAGCTGCAGGCGTGCCTCGCCAATGCGCTGCTGATCGACGAACTGCGCGAGCTCGGGAGTGCGTTGCAACCAGTCGGCGAGTACCGCGAAGTCCGCGATCTGGGGCACGGCGAGCAGATCGCCCCCGAGGATCTCGAATGCGGGATTTCGCTCGCCCCACAGGGCCGCGAGATGCTGGCGGGCGGCCGCCTGACGTTGCCGGGCTCGCGCGCGATCCAGTTCCGACCGCGCGAGGGCGGCCTGGGCGGTGAGTACGACCGATTCCGGCGAAGCGCCGGCCTCGTGACGCCGGCGCGCCGCAGCAACGGTGCGTTCGCGCTGGTCGACGTCCAACTGCGCAAGCTCGCCTTCGCGTTGCGCACCGACGACCGCCAGGTAGCGGCGGGCCACTTCGGCCAGGAGATCCAACCGCTGCGCCTCGCGCTCGATGGCCAGCGCGTCGATCCGGCTTTGCGCGAGCGTGCGGCGGGCATCGAGCTTGCCGCCGCGCTCCAGCACGGAGGCGAGGCTCAGCGTGATCTCGGCGCCATCCAGGCCGCTGGCCGGGCCGGTACCGAGCACGTTCTCGACCTCGGCTCCAGCGACCAGCGCCGGGCGCAACGAGGAGCGATCCAGTTCGGCTTTCAGGGCCTCATGGCGGGCACCAAACAAGCGTAGATCGGGATGGGCGTCGGCAACGCGAAGGAAAGCGTCGTCCAGGGTGAGGGGGTCGGCGGCGTGCGTGGGGAATGCCACGGCACACACGGCGACGAACGCGGCCAGGGCCGCTGATCGCAAACGCATGGGGGTTGCTCCGATGAATCGAATTGACGGGAGTCGGCATCAGGCCGACGGCGCGGTCATCCGAAGATCGGAGGCTTGAATGGGCTCGGCAGACGCAAGGCGGCCGGGGGCGATGCTTTTTCGACCCCCATTCGACCGGCGACCGGTCGAGTAGAAAATGAATCCAGGACCGGCAACACGGCCGCGGCTGAACCACAGCAATGGGCGAAATCCAGTAACAGGTGCAACGTCTCCGATCCGTCTTGATCGTGCGCGTCCGCCGCGGCGAACTCCGCGCCCGGATCGTTGGCATGCGGGCCGTGGCTGTGCGCGCCCGACGGATCGTGCGCGAGCTCATGCATTTCGCCAGCGGCTGTCATCACCGGTTGGAACGCCAACCCCAACGCAAGCACACCCAGCACGACGACGCGCAGGAGCGGCAACAAGAAGCGGGGATGCAGGCGGGTCATGGCCGCGCAGGGTACCTGCGGATGATGGGGTTATACAATTCCGCTGAATGCGTCGAGAGGGCTACAGGGAAAAGGCGCGTTCCAGTTGTCGGCCATGGCACCGCTTGTACTTGTTTCCGCTGCCGCACTGGCACGGCTGGTGATCGCGCAGCCCCGACGACAGTGCGTGTCCAGGAACTGGTGCGCCTGCTGCAGCGGTTCGATTTCATGCGCGGGGACACTGACCTCGCCGGGAGCCGCCGGGATGCCCCGGCTCAGTCTCTTCCTGGGGGCTCTTGCCGTTGCATGGGCTGCTAGCCCTTCGATGGCAGACAGCAATACCCGCACTGCGCTCTACGAGGTCATGCGGTCGGGCTTGGCTGCCTGAGTGATCCGTGGGACGAAGTGGTGCGCGATGTTCCAACGAGACGTCCGCTTTGGGTCGGAAGTTGCCCTTCCGTACCACCGATAAACATCCTAGTCGGCAGGCCCAGATCCTGGGACTGCTCGCATGCCGACATCAAACGGCCTCTCCGTCTCTTGGGGCTTCCGTGTTGCAGCACTTCTTGCACTGCAGTTCAGCGATTGGTGCACTACCGCGATAACACAGAGGTTTGCGTCTGTTTGGGTCGGAACGATCGGCCCGACGAACTAGGTGCCCCAGATACGCCGCATTGGCTTGGCTTGCTCCCATGCTGACAAGAGGCACGTCGGCATTAGCGCTTCCACCTAGCGATGGCGGACGAAGGCTCGGGCGTCGTCAGCAGTCTGAGTCGATCACTTCCGTGTCCAGCTTGCCCTGGTGGGATGCCATGAAGGGATCAAGCGCCAGCCGCAGCTCCCTCATGGCAGCCAAGTCCTGCGGAGCGTCTCCCACCTGCCGAACGTCCGGATTCTCGTGACCAAATAGTGCCAGATACTCGTCCCAGAACTGCTCGAATGTCTTGCTCCGGTCGAACGTCTCGATGAACCGGTGCGCCTCGGGTATCCATTCAGACGGGGGCCTGCTCATGCGGCCTCGCGGTGTTCGTAGTACGGGTGTTGTTTGTCGTCCAGGATCGCGTACAGGGTCGGCAGGTTCGACGGGGCGGGGTTGAGCCACGCATCGATATGCTCGGGCTTGATGTTGATGATCGTCCGGTCGTGGCCCGCCGCTGCGACCTCCGGCTCCGGCTCGTCCGTGATCGCAGCGAAGGAGTACAGGTCCGGCTCTTGGCCCTTGGGGTCCGTCCAGTGGGAATACAGGCACGCGATGAACATCGGCTCGCCCGTTCGCGGGGTGAACGCCAAGACGCGGTTCTTGCCGTCCGGCCCCTGCACGTTCTCGTAGAACACGTCGGCGACAATCAGACCATGCGCGTGCCCAAACTGTCCCCGCCAGAACCCTTCCAGGTTGTCCCGGCGGGCGTTGTACGTGCCCGAGAAATCCCGGTCGTAGGAGGAAGGCTTGCCCGCAAGGCGGCACTGATAGCGCATCGGGCGCATGACGCGCTCCCCGCCCTCCGAAACCAGCACATGGCAGAAGCTGCCCGGGAACATCCGCTGGTCGCTGGCCTTGGGTTCCGTGCGGCGTAGCGCGTCCAGCTTCTCCCGGATTTGCTCCAGCTTGTTGGTCCCGATTCGAACGTCCTCTTGCGCCTTCTTCGTGACCTTGATCAGCAGCTTGCGTTCCGCGTCGGCTACGCGCTTACGCTGGGCGAACAGCTCGCGCTCCAGGTCTGCGGTCTCCTTGGCGTCCCATAGGCGAATCAGCTCGGCAACTTCCTCGGGACCGTCCCGGAGGAATCCGATGTCCATGGCCCGGGGTGTGCGGGGGCGTTTGGCGTAGGGGTCCATACCCTCGTCCAGCCAGTACAGCCGGACGTACTCCTTAACCGTCATCTTCGATCCGGTCACCCGCTGGAATTTCTTGTGTTCGGCGCGGACCTGGGCGGAGTAGCACATGGGGCCTCCAAGGTTCGGAATGGGGCAAGGTTAGCCGGGGTGTCGGGGATTCCCTACACACGGACTCGACCCCGCCTGATAGCCGGGGTCTCGGGGCGGGAGCATCCTGCCCACACCAGCAACGCGCGGCGCACGCTGGCTCGGACAGGCCCCTCCCCTGGACCCCTGTCCGGCCGGTCGAGTCATCCAACCGCGCGGGCCTCCGCAGGGATGCGGGGGCTGCTGGTCTGAATCTCCAGCTCCGCTAGACGCCCACGAGCGCGCAGGGCCTCCGCACCGCGCCACGTCTGCCCGGCCAGCCATCGCAGGCGCCGTAGCTCCGAGTGCGCGTGAAGGGCCGCGTAGTGCCGCCTGGCCCATGTCTCGCACCCTGCCCGGCCGGACTCGTAGGTCCTGCAGTCCCGCGTGACGGCCAGGCGCCCCGGAAAGTGCAGCCGGGCGAACCAGCTTCCGTCCACCCGCTCGACCATCCGGGCGACCTCCGTCCCGCCCACATAGAGCGCGTCGCGAGGGCCGGTTCCGGCAGGGCCGGTAGGTGGGAGCCATCGGAGTTCCATCCCGGCAGCCTATCCATGGCCGTTTCACCGACCGAGACTGTCAAGGACATCTCCTACCGGAGCATCTTTCTGATCGATAGCGGCAAGTTGGCACCCAGTGCGCCGTCGCCATAGAGGCGTAATCCGTGCAGTCTAGCTTCGGGTGCTGTGCGACCAGGTCCGCCCGATGGGCCCGTCGATCGAGATACCAGCGCGTGTGGCGAATGCTGACCACTGAGCCGGACGCGATTAGGTCTGCTACCGGCCAGAAGCTGACCTAGGACCACCGCGAATCCAGGCGGCGCGAAGAGCCCTCCGTTTCCGCTCGGAGTTCAGATAGGCGTCACTCCGGATGGGTAATCGCCTCGTCAGTGCTATCACATGCAGCGTTGGCGCCAACTCGACGGCTCAACTCGGCGCATAGTCCCCTTGCTTCGGCCTCGTCACCGCCGGCACGCATCAGCTGCGCAAGTCCGCGTGTGGATTCCGGATGCAGGGGTGAATGTCCGAGCACGCGGCGATACCACGCTTCCGCAGCGGACGAATCGCCCCGGCGTGCGTGACGCTGCGCGATGAGGGTGCCCAGCGGCGCACGCCACGGCCGTATCTGCACGGGGTTGCTCGCATAGCTGCGCTCCATCGTTGCGTAAGCGCCCTCGAAATAGGGCAACGCTTCCTGCTCACGGCCGGTGATCTCGAGAACATCGCCGATGTTGATCAGCGTTCCCCACGCATCCGGATCGAGCTCGAGGGCCCGGTCGTACGCGAACAGCGCGTCCTCGAAACGCCCCTGCGCGCTGGCGACGAAGCCGACGGCCTTGTGTGCCGCCGACGAGTCCGGAGCGACGGCTACGGCCCGCTCCGCCGTCAGCCGCGCCCGCACCAGTTGCCGCGACGCTGGTTCGCGCTCGAGGTGACCATGTGCGAGCGCGTCTCCGAGGCGGGTGAACTGCACCGATGGCTGGCTTGGTAGGTCAGGCCAGCGGACCGCGCGCTGCACGAGGGCATTCGCCAGCCCAGCAAGCGCATGCGCGTCATCGGGTTGAAGGACGAGAACGCGCTCGTAAAGCTCGATCGCCGACTCGTTGTCCCCGCGTTCGAATTGGAAGTAGAAATCGTCCGCCTGGGTGGTCAGGGCGCGCGGATCGCCCACGTCGTGCGCCGGGGCGATTCCGTGGCGTGAGAGCCACGCCGCGCCTGTCACCAGCGCCAATGCCGCCGCTGTGCACAGTGCGAGCCCGGCCCGGCGTGGCAGGCCGGATCGGGCGGGCGATCCCGCGGCGGGTGCGATGTTGGCCGGCGTTTCAGCGGACGGTGCGGACACCGTGTCCGCAATCAACCGATAGCCCCGCTTGGACAGCGTCTCGATATAGCGCGGCGCCTTGGCATCGTCGCCCAGCGCCTGCCTCAGCTTGAACACCGCTCGCGCCAGGCTGTCGTCCCCGACCACCTGACCGGGCCACAGTGCCTCCATGATCCGCTCGCGACCGACCGCTTCACCGGGCGACGCGGCCAGCAGGAACAGCAGATCCGCCACCTTTGGCTCAAGCCGCTGGGTCCCGTCCGGCCCGGTGAGCTCGCCGGATGCGCGGACGACCCGCCGGTCGCCGAGCTGGATCTCATCAGGGCAAGTTATTGATTTCAATGTGATCAGATATGCGGATGTGCGCGTCAAGAAAGCAGGAGGAAACCGTCATGGCGCGGAGAGGATTGCTCGGTTCTCATGGCGCGGCAAGCGCTGGACCGCTCCTTGCAGCCCCACAAGCCCGAGACTTCCGCATGCCTTTGTCCCCGAAATCGTTCCTCGCACTCGCCCTGCTCATCCTGGCCGGCGCCCCTGCGGCGTGTGCCGCACCTCCGGCCCAGCCCCCTACCGCGGCGCCGCGATCGACGCCGGCCCAGGCCGACCTGGACCACCTGTACAAAGCGCTGCAGGCGTCGCACTACGATTTGTTCGCCCACCGCCCACGCGCGGAGTACGACGCGCTGTATCGCCGGATGCGCGGCCAGCTGGAAACGTCGGCCCTTGGCCAAGACGACCTGCGGCGCGAGCTCCAGCGCTTCGTGGCCTACGGCAATGTCGCCCATGCCAGCATCGACCCGCCGATGGCCGAATGGGAGGCCTACCGGTCGGCCGGCGGCGGCGCATTCCCGCTGGGTCTGCGCGTGGTCGGCGAGCGCGTCTTCGTGCAGGACGACTACAGCGGCGTCGAGGCCATCGCGCCGGGCGACGAAGTGCGTTCGATCGACGGGGTGCCCGTGCTCGAATGGCTCGGGCGCGTCCGCACGCTCGTTTCGGCCGACAACGACTACCTGGCCTATACGCAGCTGGAGATGAGGCTCCCCATGCTGGTGTGGTGGCTCGGCGACCGCGCAGCGCAGTACGTCGTCGAGACGGCCACACCCGGGGGCGGGCACCACCGCGTGACCGTGCCCGCGCGCAGTCGCGCGGAGTTCGAAGCCGCGGCAGCCGCGGCGCCTGCGCGGTTCGAACCGGACTGGAACGAGCGCGTCGCGCGCGTGACGGAGGATGGCATCGGCTACCTGCGACCCGGCCCGTTCTACGACAACCGGGCGAACTCCACCAACCCTTGGGATCCGTCCGCGTTCCGCGCCTTCATCGACGAAGCGTTCACGCGCTTCATCGAGGCCGAAGCCGGTGCCGTCCTGATCGATCTGCGCAACAACCCGGGCGGGGACAATTCCTTTTCGGACCCGATGATCGCGTGGTTTGCCGACGAGCCGTTCCGCTTCAGCCCGGAGTTCGATATCCGCGTCAGCGAGGCCGCAAGCGCTTCGAATACGAAGCGCCTGGAGGCAACGGGCATGGACCCGGAGTCGACCTCGGCGAAGCTGGCCGCCGTGTATGCGGGTAAGCCCGCCGGCAGCCGCGTGAGCTTTCCAATTCCACTGGTGCAGCCGCGCAGCGGCGAACGCTTTACCAAGCAGGTGTACCTGCTCATCAACCGGCACTCCTACTCGAACGCCGTACTCGTCGCCGCCATTGGGCAGGATTATGGTTTCGCGACGGTGCTAGGCGAGGAAACAGCGGATCTGACGAGCACCTATGGCGCGGCGGAGAAGTTCAAACTCCCCCATTCGGACATTGAAGTGACGTTTCCCAAGGCACGCATCCTGCGGCCCAACGGAGACCCCTCGCCGCGGGGCGTGGTGCCCGACATCCCGATCCGGATGCCTGTGATCCCGACCGAGACCGATGTCGTTCTCGACGCGGCGCTGCAGGAGGTGCTGAAGAGCTCGCCTCGCGAGCCTGACCGCCGGTGAGAGACGATGTGGGCGGATGTATTCGACTCGTCACTGCTCGATTGCTCCAAGTAGCAGTTTTTAACGGCCAAACGAAGACCCTTGGCTTACAGGAAAGCGTCCGCTGCACCAGCGTACTCGGACGCGGAATCCTCGACATGGGTGCTCGGAGTCAAGACAAGGCGCCCGTGGCGAATGGATGAGGCCGCGGCGACTTTTATGTACAAGGCTGCTTCGCGCGGCGTTGGCGACATACGTCGAGCGGCCGCGGCTCAATCGCCTCGCTCGCAATGCGCTTCCCTCTTCCACGCACAGGAACAGAACGTGAGACATCTCCTCCCGTTGTGCTTTGTTGTTCTCCTTGCCACCGGATGCGATAGCCCTTCAGCGGAACAGCCCCTGCCGACGGTTGATCGCGAGGGAACGCTCACCGTGCCGGCAGACTACGCGCCCGGTCCGAAGACCGACCTGTCGAGGGTCGATTGTCCGCAGTACCTGGCGATGACGCCCGTCGAGATGCGAAACGAGATGAAAGCGCTGTGCGCGCAGAGCACGACGCCCGAGGCGCGTGCGCGCAACCCGATGTGCGAAGCGCAGAGAATTACCGACCACTGCGAGCGCAGCGGAAAGGCAGCGCGTTCATGACGCCTACGTCGAGCGCAGTGCGCGCACTGATTTTCGTTCTGCTGTTGGCACACCTGCCCTCGACTGCGCTTGCGCAAAGTGTCCGCCTCGGGAGCGGCACCGTTTCGATCGGCGACTCCGTACAGACGCTGACGAAGGTCGCCGGCAAACCAGATCGCGTCCGGCCCTTTCCCCGCTCGCCGTCGTTCACGCTGTACGAGTATTCGCCCGACGGTCGCCAAGTGAACGTCAGCGTCAGCAACGGCAAGGTGACCGGGATCGCGGACAACACCATTGTCAGCAGACCGGGCCCGGCGGTCTTCAAAGGCATCGAACTCAATGGCAGCACCATCGTGACGGGGGACACCCTCACGAAGCTGTTGCAGACCGCCAGAAAGCCCGACCGGATCCGATCCTCCGCCGGCGCGCCCGAGATGTCGGTATATGAGTATTTTTCCAACGGCCGACAGGTCAGCGTGACCGTCGGCAACGGTGTGGTCAGCGGCACCTCGGAAATACGGGCGATCCAGAAATAGTCGCCCAGAGTGATCCGCATTGTTACTGCGACCGAGGCTCGCCGAGCCTGCGCCGCTGGCACCGCCACGCGCGCTGCCAGCGGGGTCGGAGAGGGCCGCTATGGGTCGGAAGCGACCATGCCCTCCGCCTCAGCGATAACCATCCTGAACTCGCCTGTCCTGCAAGTGCATTACGGCCGTAGATGCGGCCACGGCACCACTGTCCGAGAGGTACACGACGAGTTCGGCGCGCTGACCGAGGTCACTCATGGACGGAACTTATCCGCTAGTACCCGCTTCGGGTAGGTGACTAGAGCACTTCACGTTGCGCGCGCTCCACAGCCAAAAAAGTACGACAGATCCCCAGACGATCTCGAATGCGATGGATATGGGGTGCTCCGTCATGGAGTCTCCCGTTCGGTGACCGATACGGCGGCCTTCTGATTCGCAGACTCCGTCCAGGGGAATGCATCCCGCCAGTTGAGCCACCATGCCTTGGGGGGGCGCGGAATGCGCTCCCACCATAGATTCATCGCATGCATGCTGCCACGTGACCACGCTTCGCGGTGCTGGGCGTCCGTCTGCAAGTCGAGCAGCGCCGCCAGCTTCGAATAGACTGGCCCGCTGGCCAGTGCTGGATAGCGTGTCAGTAGACTGAGCAGAGCGAAGCTGTCCGCTGGCGTCGCCTCGCGGACGACTGCCTCCTCGCCGCCGGGCGGACGCCCTCCTTCCGCCATCGCCAGATCAAGTTGGCGGACGGCCGCGCGGAACGCGGCGCTCGACGTGGTCGCGAGGGGAATGCCACTGCGCGTCGCATCGAAGTCGAGGCCCGATCCCGCTGGCACCAGGGTCTCCTGCCCGTTGACGCGATGCATGATCCAGCCGTTGGTGACGTGGATCGTCCCCTCGCCCCGCAGGTTGCGGCTCATCTCGAATTCGCAGCCTAGGTCGACGGTCTCACTGGCACCCGCCGCAATGGCGAAGTATCCGGGGGGCGCCCAGATGCGCGCACGCACGCGCCCTTCCAGCAGTTCTAGACGATGATGGCCACCGCGCGTATCCAGCAGCCGGATCCGCGTTCCCGGCAAGACCTCCATGCGGCCGATGCGTGCCACCTGGACTGTGGCCGATTCTCCGGCGCGGGTCGTCAGCGTCGTGCCCACGTCTAGCGCGGCCAATGCGGGACCGGCGTCCGCATCGACCGCCCATTGCCGGCGCTCCTCCCATTGCAGGCGCCAAGGCACCCAGACGGCGACGCCGGCCATGCATGCCGCAAGCGCGATGGTGGCGGCCAGCAAGGCGCGCTGCGCGCGCCTGCGCGGAACGGCCGGCGGCGCTGCCGACCACACCCGGTCGGGTGACAGAACATGCCGGTACCGGCGTAGCAACGACGTGAGATGCGCCAGTGTCTCGTCGCTGGGTTGCTGCGGATCCCACAGCGGATCAGGTCGTTCGATCATCACCCCTCTCCTCGTGCTGCGTGACGATGCCTAGCGCATCGCGCAGCCGGGCCATGCCGCGATGGAGGTTCACGCGGACCGACTCCGGCGTCAGTCCGGTCAGGTTTGCGATCTCCGGACCGCTCAGGCCTTCGACCAGGCGCAGCATCAGGGTTTCGCGGTAGGCCTCGGGCAAGCGCCGGATCGCGTGCAAGGCTTCGCTGGCCTGGGCGGCCGCATCGGGGCCCGCGCCGGGCCACGCAGGATCATCGGTCTCCGCAAGGTCGCGCTCATCGACCGCGGAAACCAAACGGTGCCGGCGTGCGATCATCGCGATCCACGGGCCGAATGAGGCGGGCTCGCGCAATTGCGCCAATCGGTCGAACGCGACGACGAAGGTTTCCTGAGTCAGTTCTTCCGCCCGTGCGCGCGACGTCACGCCCAGATGGATGGCATGCACCAGCGGCGCGAAGCTGCGGTAGAGCCACGCGAACGCCGCCTGCGATCCGCGCCGCGCGTCCTGCACCTGCTTGGCGATTTCAGCGGGATCGATCGTGGCCTTCATGGCCCATGGGGTCCGGGGTGGCCTGGAAGTAGAGGGCGGTCCGAGCGGAAGTGTTAACACGCCGGACGCGGTTAACGCAGCGTGGCGACGCCGGCTCTTCCTTTGTGAGACCCATCGGAGACCGCACATGCCCCCCGCCAAGCCCTTGTGCCGCGCCCGTACTGCCCGTGTCGCGCGAGTACTCGTCGCGTCACTGCTTGCCGCATGCTCAGCGCCGGGTGCCGCCGCCACGCCCGTCGTCGGGTTGCCCTGCGAGGACTGCGACGTGCCCCTGGTCGGACTGCCCGCCGATCCTCCCGCCCTTGTCCGCCTGGCGCCCGAGGACGAACCCGGCGAGCGCCTGCGCCTGACCGGACGGGTGACCGACGCGCAAGGCAGGCCACGCCGCGGCGTGGTCGTGTACGCCCACCAGACCGACCGCGAAGGCATCTACCCCGGCGAAGGCGCCAAAGGCGATGACGGCATTCGCCAGCATGGACGACTGCGCGCCTGGGCCGCGAGCGATACGGACGGGAGGTACACCTTCCTGACCATCCGTCCCGGCAGCTATCCGCGCAGCACGATGCCGCAGCACATCCACCTGTATGTCATCGAGCCCGGCTGCGCGCTGTACTACATCGACGACGTGCTGTTCCGAGACGACCCGCACCTGACCGCCTCGGCCGCGCGCAACGCGAACAAAGGGCGCGGTGGCAGCGGCATCGTGGCGCCGGTGCGGACCGCGGACGGATGGCTGGCGCACCGGGACATCGTGCTGGGCCAGAACATCCCGGGCTATCCCGAGTGTGCGCCATGAGACCGCAGCCCTTGGGACGCTATCCCTGCGTCCTGCGCGTGCTGCATTGGCTGCTCGCCCTGATGCTGGTCCTGCAGTTCGTGCTCGGCTTCGCAGCGGAGTATGGCGCTGCGCGGATTTCCGAGGCGCTGCTGCCGCTCCATTTCCGGCTCGGCGTAATGATCCTGGGACTGACGGCACTGCGCCTGTGCCTCCGACTCGTGATGCCGACGCCAGCGGCCGACCCTGGAGAGCCGCCCGGTCTCCGTCGCGCCCGGTCGGCGGTCCATGGTGTGCTGTACCTGCTGATGCTGGCGGTGCCGGTCAGCGGGCATGTCATCTGGGTGTGGATGGGCGCGGACCGGACCTTGTTCGGCGCACTTGAAGTGCCGGCGCTGTTCGTCCCGCCCGCCGACGAAACCGGCCGCGCCGTCGCCTGGTACGTGCATGTTTACGGCGCCTGGATCCTGCTGGGGCTCGTAGGCCTCCACATACTCGCTGCAGTACTCCGCCAGCGGGCGCGAGGGGATGGGTTCATCACCCAACGCATGGGGTTCAAGCGGCTTCAGCGGGTCGGAAAGAGACATCTCGATAGAGATGTACCACTTCAGTCTGCCTATTGAACCAAAGTGCCGATCCTTGGGCTTGCGCTGATCTCAGCCTGCATTCCCGAGTTGAACTCCAGAAAATCATGCTCCACGCCGTCGCTAAAGATCACCCCGTAGTCCGGCATGGCCGAGATCAGTCGCAGTGACAGCCCCGGTTCGATGCGCCCGAACACGAGCTCAGCTTGCGAACTGCGGCTCGGAAACGGCTCGCGTACGGTGAAGTAGAGGTGGTCTGATTCCCAAGGGAATCCTGCGAGCTGCAAGGCTTTTAGTTCTTCGGCGCTGGCGGGGCCGGCCATCGCCAAGGCGCCTGTCAGGAGGCTGCGGAACCAACCGGTCGAGCCCATTCCGGTCGAGACAATGATGCCGCTCGACGAATGCGTTTCACGCCGATCATCCAGTTCGATCGTGTAACGGGCTGATACGTGCGAGCGTGGGCCGATGAACAGGTCGTTGACCGCGTGCAGTTCCTGCCCGTCGCTGAGCGTGACGCGGGCCATCGTGACCGATCGCGTATTGCGTTTCCCGGCCTGCGCTTCCGGGACGATCTTTTTCAGATCCGGTACGGCAAAGGGCAGGAGCACGCCGTCCCAACGCTTGGGATCCGGGTTTACCCCGATCACCGGCTGGCCACTCAGGTATTTCAGCGTGTTCGCCACCAAGCCGTCCTGTCCGACCACAACGACCAGGCAATCCGGCGGGAACAGGAAGTTTGGAACCAGGCTCCGCTCCAGCTTCTGCACACGCCCATAGCGAAGAAGCGTTGATTCCACGGACTCAACAGCCTGGTGGTAGACGGCGTGTTCGGTTTCATAGTCGGAGAAGTCGGCGCCCAGGTGCTCGACATAGAACCTGGCCTGCTCGACGGTGTTCAGTCGAGCAACCAGATCCTCGAGCCGTGTACGCCGCGTCACCACGATGATCCGGTGCTGCAGGGCGTCCATGGCCTACTTCCTCGACGTGTTGGCTGCCGGATGGGTGAGCTGCTGCAGGAGGTCGGGGGAGATGTTCAGCTCACCGATCTTGCCGGCGTTCTGGGCCAGCTCTTGGAAGGCCGCGGCAATGATCGTGCCCGGTTCGGCGCTCCCCAGCGCCAGGGCCTGGAGCACCTTCGGGTCGACGCCGCTGACCGTCTTGATCAGGGCGTTCATGCCGTAGGCCTTGGCATCGGCTTCGCGTCTGGCATTGGCGGAGCGCAGTTCAGTCAGCGCCTCGTTCTCCTTCTCGTGCGAGATCTTGCCCTGCATCTCCTGGGCCTGGATCTGCTGGCGCTTGTCCAGCAGCGCCCGTTCGGCCTCCATCTGGGTTTCCCGGATCTGACGCTTCTTGGTCTCGACGGCGATCTCGGTGTTGAGCTCGTTTTCCTTGACCGCGCGCTCCTGCTCGATGGCGGCGTTGCGACGCACGTACAGCGCATCATCGGCCTCCTTGAGGATCTGCTCGCGGATCGTCGCTTCCAGGGCCCGGGCAGTGTCCGGCGTCGGCTTGATGGCCAGGACTGCCAGGCTAACCAGTTCCAGGCCGAGGCTGGGGAGGCCATCCGGTTGACGCAGGCCGTCGCGGACGGCCTGCACCAGTCCTTCGGACTCGCGCAGCAATGCCTGCAGGCTCTGTCCCTGCAGGGCAGCACGCAACTGCACCTGGACCGCATTGACCACGCGCTGCGGCAACTTTCCGGGGTCCTCGGAGACGTAGTCGTTGCCGCTGGCCTTGAGCGTGAAGTTCATCAGCGAGGCCAGCAGCTTGGGTTCGGTCACGCGATAGGTGACCTGCCCCTGGACAGTGACTTCCTGGAAGTCCGAACTGACCTCGCGGAACATGAAGGGCACGTCCACGCTTTCCATGGGGATCGAGACGAGCGAGGCGCTGGGCGAGAAGTAAAAGAAGGCCAGACCCGTGCCCTCGCGGACAGGCTGGCCATTGCGGTACTGGATCAGGTAAGTGGTGGGGCTGACCTTGGCGTAGCGGATGCCGAACATGGTGCTCTCCTCGGAAGTTCCTTCCAGGGGTGACGGACCCGGTCTTTCCGGTTCCGGCGCGGACGGTCGCGGCCGCGCAACGCGTCTGGCCTACAGCGTGCCGATGAAGCGTTCGATGATGTAGAAGTGGTCCTCGTAGACCTGCGACTCCATGGCCCGCAGTTCCGAGAGTGGGAACCAGCGTGCCTTGGCTGCGTCGTCGCTTCCCTTGACGGGTGGCAGGTCGCCGGCCGGGAACTCGAAGTGGAATGCGTGGGTGATCGTCCTGCCGCGCAGGGAGCGCTCGGGGTGGTCGAAGGCCTCTTTGGCACGGACCGAGCCGCGCAGCACTGGCGCCGGCAGTTTCAGTCGGGTCTCCTCGCGAAGCTCGCGCAGGACGGCATCCAGGAGTCGCTCGTCACCCCGCACGAAGCCGCCGGGCAGCGCCCACTGGCCCTTGCCGGGGTGTGCGCCGCGCTCGACAAGCAGGACATGGCCAGAGTGGATGACGACGCCGTCCACGGTCACGAATGTCGGTGGATAGGGCGCGCCCTCCCAACCCTGTCGGTAGCGCTCGACAAAGCGACGCTCCTCAACCAAGGCGGGATAGGCTGGTGACGTCTCGCGGAATGCCGTCAGCAGATCTGCGGTCGACGGCGGGACATGGGCTCGGGTCATCGCCATGCCTTCATCCGAATCTTCCAGGAAGCGGTTGCGCAGCTCTTCCGCCCGCGGGCAGTCCACCAGCGGGACTTCCTCCCGCGGCCACTGTGGGAAGGCGCGCAGGTAGTCGACGCCCGAATTTTCCGGGCCTCCGATCAGGCCGATGCGCTGGGACGAATAGGCATCCGCGCCAAGGGCATCCCGGACTGCCGACTGCACCGCGGCAATCCAGGCATTCTCGTTGTAGAGGTGGTCGCGTAACGGGCGGACGAGGATGCGGGCCGAGTCGATCGACTGCGCCACGCTCAGCATCTGCCCGCGCTCAGGGGCGGTCCAGGGATGCCTGCTGTTTCGGGCCCGCCCGGCGGACCCCATCAGGATGATGACGCGATCGGCACGCTCAAGCGCACGATGCAACAAACCGTAGTGGCCGTTGTGGAACGGCGCGAACTGTCCGATCAGGACAAGGCTATCGAGACGCATGAGGCTCCCTCATGGCAGTGGCTGCGCCGGTCTTTCCGGCACAGGACAAGCGTACGCCTACTCAAAAGGGGCGACAAGAGGATATGCCGTGGCTTGGCAGTGTCGCGGAGACCAACCTCCCCGACTTCAGCCGAAGCGGACGTCCGCATCGGGTCGCATCACGCCTTGCTTCTGGGTGTAGGAGAAGCCTGACCAACCCTTCATCAGGAGTTGGGCATGGCAATTCTTCACACATCTCAGCACCACGAGCCCTGGAACAAGGGCAAGCTGATCGGGCAGAAGGCACCGCTCAAGCTGAAAGACATCTGGGCTATTCGCATTCGCCTTCAGCTCGGCCACAAGGTCCGTGACCTCGCCCTCTTCAACCTGGCGATCGATTCCAAGCTACGCGCCTGCGACTTGGTGAAGCTGCGGGTATCGGATGTTTCCCATAGCGGTCAAATGGCATCCCGCGCCATCGTGATGCAGCAGAAGACCGGCCGACCCGTCCAGTTCGAGATCACCCAATCGACTCGCGAGGCCGTGCAGGCTTGGATCACCCACGCTGAGCTCAAGCAGTCGGATTTTCTATTTAGAAGCCGTATTTCGGACTCGCCCCACCTGTCGACGAGGCAGTACGCCCGCATCGTCCATCGCTGGGTAGAAGATGCTGGCCTCGAGTCGGGTTCCTACGGCACGCACACGATGCGCAGGACCAAAGCTTCGTTGATCTACCGCCGGACGCGAAACCTCAGGGCGGTTCAGCTATTGCTGGGGCATACGAAGCTAGAGAGCACCGTGCGTTACCTAGGTATAGAGGTCGATGACGCCCTGGAGATCGCCGAGCAGACGGATGTCTGAAGCCATAAGGCTCGCTCCTCGACCGTAGAGGGTCGGGGAGCGGCCACAGGCGGACCCTGCCCTGTCAGACGATACACATGAGCTACGGCGCGCCCGCGTGCGCTCAGCGAGGCTCAGTGGCCGCGATCGTCTCTTCAATCCAGTCGGCGTAGTTCGCCAGCCGAACGCCGTAGCTAGTCTCCCCGTACCTGCCCGGGTGGATTTCGGTGCCGATGACCACGGCACGTTTCCATGCCGCGATACCTGCCACGTGCCATTCGTTGCCCATGGCGACCAGGATCGGGCCGCCGCTGTCTCCGCTTCCGAAAGAGGCCTCTAGCGGGAGCGCGTTCGGCGGCTGATCGAAGGTGTATCCGATCCATCGCCCTTCCGACACGCTGATCTCGTTGTAGCCATGCCGCAGATCGGTTCGGTTCGGACCTTGCAGAGGGTGTCCGGTTGATCCTGTCCCTGTGGCACCCCGCCCCATGATCCGGGCGACCTTCCCCAATGCTGGGCCGTTGTAAATCCGCGCAGGCGTGACGTCCTGAATCGGCTCGCACAGCTGGATCAAGGCAACGTCGTCGGAAGATGCGATGAACTCAAAGAAGGCCGCCCAATCGCCCGACTTGAGCGCGGAGTCGATCATCTCCTGAGGAGGACTCTTGTAGCCTGGATGGATGATAATTTGGCGTACCGCTCGGGGGGTGCCCCCGACGACGACGACGTCCACGATGGGCTGCCAGCTGACCGCGTGGGCGGCAGTAACGACCCACTGTGGTGCAATCAAGACGCCGTGGCCCTCGCGAGGTACATCGGCCAGCGGCGGGAAATCGGACGCCGCCATCCGATACTGCAGGTCCGGGACGTCGTCACGAATGACGACCGCGTTCGCACCGAACGATGCCAGGAGGAGGAGCACGGCAACACGTCGCATTGGCAACACCCCTTCTCGAGAGTGTCCATTGTCGAGCCCTTGGATTCCGCTGGCAATCTGCCGCTCACGCGATGTCTGCCTTGGGTCGAAAGCGGACATCGGCTGATCGCTCTTGCGAGTTGATCAGCTGGCGCCAGAACCTAGTGCGGCCGCGCCGGCGCACGCAGCGGCGGTCGAGAGCATACTTTCGCGGAGCGAAGCGCCTACCTCCAAGTCGCTCGGCACGCTAGCCTTGGCGACCCGGCCGAGGC
>JAEXLY010000161.1 GCA_023444765.1 Pseudomonadota bacterium
CCCCTGCGCGTGGCCGCGGCGCTGCCTGCCGCCGTGGCCGCGCCGTTCGGCCTGCAGGGCGTGCCGCTGTTCGTCGTGGTGGTTGGACTGCTGCTGCTGGCCTACCTGCTGTGGCGCCTGCCCGCGCCGGTCCGGCGCGCGCTGGAGGCCCAGGCGCCGGTCGAGCAGGATCAGTCGCCGACGCTGGCCGAGGCACTGGTCGCCGGCCCCGGGGCGGCGGACGGTTCACCGGCCGCCGACGCGGCACCCGGCATCGTCGTGCGCGAAATGAAGGCGGAACCCGTCAACATCGACCGCAGCATCTTCCGCGCCTACGACATCCGTGGCGTGGTCGGCCAGACCCTCGACGCCGGCGTCGCCGAACTGATCGGCCATTCGGTGGGGTCGCTCATGCATGAGCAGAACCTGGCCGACATCGTGGTCGGCCGCGATGGCCGCCTGTCCGGTCCCGACATGGTCGCCGGCCTGGTGCGCGGCCTGCGCAAGGCCGGGCGCAATGTCATCGACATCGGGATGGCGCCCACCCCGGTCACCTATTTCGGCGCCTACCACCTGCGCACCGGCTGCTGCATCTCGGTCACCGGCAGCCACAACCCGCCCGACTACAACGGCTTCAAGATCGTGGTCGGCGGACAGACCCTGTCGGGCCAGGCGATCACCGACCTGTACGCGCGCATCGCCGATGGCCGCCTGTACGACGCGCCGGAACCGGGCGACGCGAGCGAACGCGACATCGGCGACGCCTATGTCGACCGGATCAGCCAGGACGTGCAGCTCGCGCGGCCGATCAAGGTGGTGGTGGATGCCGGCAACGGCGTGGCCGGCGAGATCGGCCCGCGCGTGCTGGAGGCGATCGGCGCCGAGGTCATCCCGCTGTTCTGCGAGATCGACGGAACCTTCCCGAACCACCATCCCGACCCGAGCGAGCCGCACAACCTCGAGGACCTGATCGGCACTGTGAAGCGTTTCGACGCCGACCTGGGGCTGGCCTTCGACGGCGACGGCGACCGCCTGGGCGTGGTCACCAGGGACGGCGAGAACATCTATCCCGACCGCCTGCTGATGCTGTTCGCCGCCGACGTGCTCGACCGCAACCCCGGCGCGGTGATCGTGTACGACGTCAAGTGCACCGGGCGCCTGCCTGGCCACATCCTGCGCCACGGCGGCAGTCCCTTGATGTGGAAGACCGGCCATTCGCTGATCAAGGCCAAGATGCGTGAGACCGAGGCCGAACTGGCCGGCGAGATGAGCGGCCACTTCTTCTTCCAGGAGCGCTGGTACGGCTTCGACGACGGCATCTACGCGGCCGCACGCCTGCTCGAAATCCTGGCACTGGACCCGGGCGATCCCAGCGCCGCGCTCGCCGCGCTGCCGGGCGGCGTCTCGACGCCGGAGATCAAGGTCGAGGTCGCCGACGGCAATCCCCACGGTTTCGTGGAGCGCTTCCAGAAGCAGGCGCGGTTCGAAGGGGCGCGCCTGTCCACCATCGACGGCCTGCGCGTGGACTGGAACGACGGCTGGGGCCTGGTGCGCGCGTCCAACACCACGCCGGTGCTGGTGCTGCGTTTCGACGCCGACAGCGAAGATGCACTGGGCCGCATCCTGCGCGACTTCCGCGCGCAGATCGCGCAGGTCGATCCGGAACTGCAGCTGCCGTTCTGACCCCTGGTCGGTGCCGCGCACCTTCGCGTCGAAGTCGGCATCAGGGAATACCGCGCAGGGGCGGTGAATGGCGCGGGAGGCCGGCTACGGGAGCGCCGGGGACGAATGTCCCCCGGCACCGGCCCCTGGCCGACGCCTCCTCTCCTTGATTTCGTCCCCAGCGCTCCCCGCATCCGGCCGGCCTGGCGTCCGGGGCTCATTGTGAAAAGCTTTCTCCCGTGCTCCGCGGCTCCTTCGTGTTCGCCGAGTGCGTGTCTACCCTCCGCGGGGAGCTTGCGGGCTGGCACCACCGCCTCGTGTCCGGAAGCCGCGACATGGCCTGGTCGGGGAGTCCCTGTAGCGAAATCAAGGAGGAGGTCTTCGTCGCGGGCGGAGGCCGGGGGACATTCGCGGAAGGGACTGCCCGGCCAAGCAGCGGCCCCAACGAGGCGCATGAACCGGGCACGGCCCAGGCGCCCCCTCCACATTCACCGCTGCAGGAATACTCAGCCTCGCGCGATTTCCACGCGCTTACCATCCGCCTTGGCCGACGCGAACGCCGCATCGACCACCCGCAGGTCGCGCAGGCCTTCCTCGCCCGGTACGCGCGGCGCGGTGCCAGCAATGATCGACTGCGCATCGTTGTCCATCTGCTCGGCCTGCATGCGCGGGGTCTTGCCCAGCTGCGGCTCGAACACGGTGCCGTCGCTGGCGCGGCCCTGGTTGCCCTCGTAGCCCTGGAACGGCGTCATCGTGTACCAGCCGCGCTCGCAGTCCACCTGGAGGGTGTTGAGGTTGCGGCCGAAGCTGGTCACGCATTCGGCGACGATGTCCTCGGGAAACTCGAGGCGGAAGCGCATCGTCTCGTCGACGCCCTCGAACAGTTCGCGTCGCGCGGTCTCGTCCCAGGCCTGGACCGCGACCGGTTCCATGCCGGTGCAGTAGCGTGCGGCGTTGATGCAGTACACGCCCATGTCGTACATCGCGCCGCCGCCGCGTGCCGGATCCAGTCGCCATGCGCCGTCGGCGCCGTCGCGCCAGCCGAACCAGCCGGCATCGGCGCGCAACTTGATGATCCGCCCGAACGGCCGCTCCTTCGCCATCGCCATGAACCGGCGCGTGTTGGGCTCGTGCTGCATGCGATAGCCCACCGCGAGCTGCACGCGGTTGTCGCGGCAGGCCCGGATCATGGCCTCGCCTTCGGCGGCGTCCATCGCCATCGGCTTTTCGCACCAGACGTGCTTGCCGGCGTTCGCCGCGACTTCGGTCAGCGACCTGTGCACGTGGTTGGGCGTGGCGATGTAGACCACGTCGATCGCCGGGTTGTCGGCGATGCGGTGGAAGTCGTCGTAGGAATAGAGGTTGCCATCGGGAATGGCGTACTTGCGCTGCCATTGCTCGAGCTTGGACGGCGTGCCGCTGACCAGCCCGGCCAGGCGGCAGTGTTTCGTCAGCTGCAGCGCCGGGGCGAGCAGCTGGCCGGCGTAGTGGCCGAGACCGACCAGGGCCACGCCGATCTTGCGGTCCTGCGCCAGTCCGCGCGGCGTGATGGCCGCCGCCGCGCCCGCCACCGCCATCGACTGCAGCGCTTCGCGCCGCGTCCAGCCACTGTTCCGTCCCTTGCCCATCGCACGCGCCCTCCTCCCGGGTGTGACCTGCATGTTAGCGCTCACCCGGACGGTCGGGGGCATGGCCCGGGCGATAATGCCGGCATGCATGGCCCACGCCCTCGACGTGTCGCGGTGGTCGGCGGCGGTCCGGCCGGGCTGATCGCCGCCGAGCGGCTGCGCGCCGCCGGACTGGCGGTGGACCTGTTCGAGGCCAAGGGATCGGTCGGTCGCAAGTTCCTGATCGCCGGCAAGGGCGGGCTCAACCTGACCCATTCCGATCCGCCCGCGCTGTTCGCCGGCCGCTACCGCGAGCGCGAGGCCGAGGTCGCGCGCTGGCTGCAGCGCTTCGATGCCGATGCGCTGCGCGAGTGGGCCCGTGGCCTGGGCGTGGACACCTATGTCGGCAGTTCCGGGCGCGTGTTCCCGCTCGACCGCAAGGCCGCGCCGCTGCTGCGCGGCTGGGTGCGCCGGCTGCGCGAGCAGGGGGTCGGTTTCCATGTGCAACATCGCTGGCGCGGCTGGGATGCCGATGGCGCGCTGCGCTTCGACACCCCGGCCGGCGAGCGCCTGGTGACCGCCGATGCCACCGTGCTGGCGCTGGGTGGCGCCAGCTGGCCCGAGCTGGGCAGCGATGGCGCCTGGGCACCGTTGTTGCAGGCGCGTGGCGTGGATCTGGCGGCGCTGAAACCAGCCAACTGTGGATTCGACATCGGCTGGTCGGGGCATTTCGCCCAGCGCCATGCAGGCGCACCGCTCAAGCCGGTGGTCCTGCACTGGCAGGACGCCGATGGCCACGGACACGCACTGCAGGGCGAATGCGTGGTGACGCAGACGGGGCTCGAAGGCAGCCTGATCTATGCGGTTTCGGCGACGTTGCGCGATTGCATCGAACGCGAGGGGCACGCGGACATTGAGCTCGACCTGGCCCCGGGGTGCGAGGAAGCCGCCTTGCGGCAGGCCCTGGCACGGCCCCGGGGTACCCGCAGCCTGTCCGAGCATCTGCGTCGTGTCACCGGTCTCCATGGGGCCAAGGCGGGGCTGCTGCGCGAGGTGCTGGAGCCCGGGGCCATGCAGGACGACGCCAGGGTCGCAGCGGCAATCAAACGCCTGCCGCTGCGCCTGCTGCGTCCGCGGCCGGTGGCCGAGGCGATCAGCAGCGCCGGCGGCGTGCGCCTGGAGGCGCTGGACGGCCGGCTGATGCTGCGCGTGCTGCCCGGCGTGTTCTGCGCCGGGGAGATGCTGGACTGGGAAGCGCCGACCGGCGGCTACCTGCTCACCGCCTGCTTCGCCAGCGGGCTGGTGGCGGCCGAAGGCGCGATCGACTGGCTGGGCGGATCCGCCCCGGCCGCAGGCTGACCGCGCCGCGCGCAACCGTCACCGGGCGGCCACCCGCGTGCCCTGATGCGCAGCACCACGGGGCTGGCGATGCGCCCACCCATGCCGCAACTGCCTCGCGTGTCCGCAGCATGCCTGGCCGCGGGCGGCCCGGACGGCCGGCCCCGGCACATGCGGTCCGGGTGACGCCGACCAGACGCCGTGGGGCATCCTGGCCACGCCGGCGGCGTGGAGTGGGGGCGTGGCCGGCCACCGCGAACGGGATCCGGATGCCTGCCGAAGCCTCCCCAGCCCGGCCGATGCGGCTAGCGGCGCGTCGGCGTCCGCAGCGCGTGGTAGCGTTCGACCGCGTGTTCGAGCTCGGCGTCGAGCGAGGCGCGCTCTTCCTGCTGCTGGCGCATGATCGCCTGCTGGCGCAGCAGGTCCACGTGCTGGGCGCGGATATTGCTGGCCAGCGCCTTGCCGACCGGCTTGCCCTGCAGTTCCAGATCGTTGGCCTGGCGCAGCAGCGAGACCAGGCTCTGGCGCAGGTTGGCCACGCCCATGCGCGAGGTCTTCAGACCCTCGTCGACCAGCACGATGCGGTCGTCGAAGGCGCGGCGGAGATCCTCCTCGGTTTCGTAGGACTCGGCCATGGCGCGCTCGCGCCGCAGGCGCGCGGCCTCGGCGTTGGCGGCGATGCGCGCCTGGTGCGCCGCCTCCTCGGCCGCTGCGCGCTGTTCGGGGCTCAGTTGCTCGTCCAGGCGGGCGAGCGGACGGCCGCTGCTCACGCTGAGTTCGGTCCTGGCCGCGTCCACCGCCTCGGGCGGCAGCGCGTCGCCGCAGACCTTGCGCCCGTTCTCGTTCCAGCAGTAGAGCTTCTTCTCGGCGGGCGGCGCGGGCCTGTTCTGCGCCTGGACGGCCAGCGGCAGCATGCACAGCGCCGCGGCGAGCATTGCGTGGATCTTCATCGAACTCCGCCCCCTGCGGCCCGAATCAGCGACGGGTGTCGCGAACGCCATATTGCACCCGATAGGCCTGGAGGCGGGCACGTTCGTCGGCGAGCGCCGCGCTTGCGTCGGCGAAGGCCAGCAGATCGTCGAGCGTGGCCACGGCGATGACGGGGATGCCGGCCTCGGCGGCCACCGCCTGGGCGGCCGACCGGGACTGGCCTTCCCCGGCGATCTCCTGGCGGTCGAGCGCAATCACGATCCCGGCCGGCGTGCCGCCGCCCTCGCCAATGATGCCCAGCGCCTCGCGGATCGCGGTGCCGGCGGTGATCACGTCGTCCACCACCAGCACCCGGCGGCCGGCCAGCGGCGCACCGATCAGGCTGCCGCCCTCGCCATGGGCCTTGGCTTCCTTGCGGTTGAACGCCACCGGCAGGTCGCGGCCGCGGCGCGCGTACTCGCAGGCCAGCGCGGTCGCCAGCGGGATGCCCTTGTAGGCCGGGCCGAACAGCAGGTCGAAACCGGTGCCGGCCTGTTCCAGTGCGTCGGCATAGCAAGCGGCCAGCGCGGACAGCGCGGCGCCCGAACTGAACAGCCCGGCGTTGAAGAAGTACGGGCTCACCCGCCCGGACTTGAGCGTGAACTCGCCAAAGCGCAGCGCCTGCGCCTGCAGGGCCAGTTCCAGGAAGCGGGTGCGGTGGTCGCTCATGCCGCGCATTGTCCCACAGCGCGCCAGCCGGGCTTGATCCCGATCAATGTCGGCGCGCCGCGCAGCAGGCCCAATGGCGCGTCGATCTGGAACGGAGCGCGTGCGATGGCGACTTGGCGGAAGACGAGGATCGCGCTGGCGCTGGCGCTGGGCTCGGCCGGCACCGCGGGACTGGCGCTGGGACTGGCGGGCGCGGCGGCCCGCGCGGACGAGGGCGACGCGCTGCGTGCCATGGCCACGGCCCTGTTCGCGCCGCTGCCGGACGACGGCGGGCAGTTGCGCGGCCAGCCGCTCGACGCCCGGCAGGTCGAGCTGGGCCGGATGCTGTTCTTCGATCCGCGCCTGTCGCGCAGCCACGTGATCAGCTGCAACACCTGCCACAACGTGGGCACCGGCGGCGCGGACAACGTCCCGACCTCGATCGGCCACGGCTGGCAGAAGGGCCCGCGCAACTCGCCGACCGTGCTCAACGCGGTGCTCAACGCCGCCCAGTTCTGGGACGGCCGTGCCGCCGACCTGGCCGAGCAGGCCAAGGGTCCGGTGCAGGCCAGCGTGGAGATGAACAACACGCCGGAGCGCGTGGTCGAGACCCTGGCGAGCATGCCCGAGTACGTGCGCCGCTTCGGCGAAGCCTTCCCGGGCGACCCCGAACCGGTGAGCTTCGACAACATGGCGCTGGCGATCGAGGCCTTCGAGGCCACCCTGGTCACCCCGGGCGCGCGCTTCGACCGCTACCTGGCGGGCGAGGCGGATGCGCTGGACGCGACCGAGCGCCGCGGCCTGCAGCTGTTCATCGACAGCGGCTGCGGCGCCTGCCACAACGGCCCGAACCTCGGCGGGCAGGCATACTTCCCGTTCGGCGTGGTCGAGCGCCCGGGCGCGGACATCCTGCCCGACGACGACAAGGGCCGTTTCGCCGTCACCCAGACCGCCAGCGACGAGTATGTGTTCCGCGCCGCCCCGCTGCGCAACGTCGAACTCACCGCGCCGTACTTCCACAGCGGCCAGGTCTGGGACCTGGAGCAGGCGGTGGCGATCATGGGCACCGCGCAGCTGGGCCGCGAGCTGGATGCGGAGCAGGCACGGGCGATCGCCGCCTTCCTGCGCACCCTGACCGGCCGCCAGCCGCGCATCGAGCACCCGCTGCTGCCGCCGAGCACCGCCCGCACCCCGCGGCCCGAGTAACGGCGGCGGGTGCCGCGCGGCCCCGGATGCGACAATTCGCGGTTTCCCGCTGAACCAAGGAGCCCCGGATGTCCGGCCCGCCCCCCTGTCCGCAATGCGGCTCGACCTACACCTACGAGGACGGCGCGCTGCTGGTCTGTCCCGAATGCGCGCACGAGTGGTCGCCGGCCGAGCAGGCCGAGCAGGCCGCCGCCGAGGCGCGCGCGGCCCAGGTCTGCGATGCCAACGGCACCCCGCTGGCCGACGGCGACAGCGTGGTGGTGGTCAAGGACCTGAAGGTGAAGGGCTCCTCGCTGGTGGTGAAGGTCGGCACCAAGGTGCGCAACATCCGCCTGGTCGACGGCGACCACGACATCGACTGCAGGATCGACGGCATCGGCCAGATGGGGCTGAAGTCGGAGTTCGTGCGCAAGGCCTGATCGCGCCGCTCGCCGGCGCCGCAACCGCGGACGGCCGGCGCGGCCGCGCGCGCGATGGGCTAGGCTTGCGCCTCGCCCACCGCAGTTGCCCGCATGCGCATCGTCAGCTTCAACGCCAACGGCATCCGTTCCGCCTCGAACAAGGGGTTCTTCGGCTGGCTGGAAGGCCAGCAGGCCGACGTGGTCTGCCTGCAGGAGACCAAGGCACAGGAGGACCAGCTCACCGACCCCTGCTTCCGCCCGCTCGGCCATTGCGTGTACCGCGATGCGGTGACGAAGAAGGGCTACAGCGGCGTGGCGATCTACAGCCGGCGCGAGCCCGACGAGGTGCGCACGGCGCTGGGCTGGGCGCCGTTCGACGACGAGGGCCGCTACATCGAGGCGCGCTTCGGCAACCTCAGCGTGGTCTCGTTCTACATCCCGTCCGGTTCGTCCGGCGAGCTGCGCCAGGGTTTCAAGTTCGAGGTGATGGACTGGCTCAAGCCGATCCTGGACGAGTGGCTGGCCAGCGGCCGCGAGTACGTGCTGTGCGGCGACTGGAACATCGTGCGCGCGAAGAACGACATCAGGAACTGGTCGAGCAACCAGAAGAACTCCGGCTGCCTGCCGGCCGAGCGCGCCTGGCTCAACGGCATGATCGCCGACGAACACGGCGACGGCCTGGTCGAGCCGCCGGCGCGCGGCTGGAAGGACAGCTTCCGCGTCGCGAAACCGGATGCGGTCGAGTACACCTGGTGGAGCAACCGCGGCGCGGCGCGCGCCAACAACGTGGGCTGGCGCATCGACTACCAGCTGGCCACGCCCGGCATCGCCGAGTCGATCACCGGCTGCTTCGTCGAGCGCGAGCCGCGCTTTTCCGACCACGCGCCCTTTGTCGTGGACTACGACGCGTGAGCGGTGGCAAGGCGCCGGTGTGGAAGGCGTTCACGCAGCCTGCGGCGTGGACGATGTTCTTCTTCGGCTTCGCCTCGGGCATGCCGTTCCTGCTCGTCGCCGGCACCCTGGCCTACTGGCTGAAGGAAAACGGCATCGAGCTGCGCAACATCACCCTCATCGCCAGCGCCGGCATGACCTATACGCTCAAGTTCCTGTGGGCGCCGCTGGTCGACCGCTGGCGGCTGCCGCTGCTGGGGCGCCTGGGCCAGCGCCGCGGCTGGCTGCTGCTGGCGCTGGTGGTGGTGATAGCAGGGCTGCTGCTGATGGCACAGCTCACCCCCGACCGCCTGGCCGCATTCGTGTGGATCACCCTGATGACGGCGTTCGCCGGGGCCACGCTCGACATCGCCGTCGACGCCTATCGCGTGGAGATCGCGCCCACCAGCGCCCAGGGCGCGCTGGTGGCGACCTACTCGCTGGGCTATCGCATCGCCCTGATCGTCACCGGCGCGCTGGCGCTGGTGCTGGCCGACCACGTCGCCTGGCCCGTGATCTACCGCGCGATGGCGCTGGTGATGCTGGTGCCGGTGGCGGCGGTGCTCATCTCGCGCGAGCCGGACGTGCTGCGCGTGCGCGCCGAGACCTGGGCGCAGGGTCTGCGCGAAGGCGTGGTCGAGCCGTTCGCCGATTTCTTCCGCCGCTTCGGCGGCGCGCTGGCGCTGGTGCTGCTGGCATTCATCCTGCTGGCGAAGATCTCCGACCAGTCGCTGGGCGGCGGGATCATGGCGCCGTTCTATCTCGACCAGGGGTTCACCAAGACCGAGATCGCGGCGGTGTCGAAGGTGTACGGGATCTGGGTCGGCATCGCCGGCGTGTTTCTCGGCGGCATCGCGGTCGCGCGCTGGGGCGTGAAGTGGCCGCTGCTGGCCGGCGTGATCCTGGGGGCGGCCAGCAACCTGCTCTACCTGTGGCTGATCGGCGCCGACGGCGACGTGTGGAAGCTGACCTTCGTGATCTCGGGCGAGAACCTCGCCCAGGGCTTCCAGGGCACCACGCTGGTGGCGTTCCTGTCGGCCCTGGTCAACCAGCGCTTCACCGCCACCCAGTACGCGCTGTTCTCCTCGCTGGTCATGTTGCCGGGCAAGGTGCTCAGCGCGGTGTCGGGCAGCATCGTCGAGGTGACCGGCTACGGGGTCTACTTCGCCATCACCACGGCGGTGGCGGTTCCGGCGGTGGCGCTGTTCTTCTGGTTGAAACCCAGGCTGGTCCTGTCGGACGATGGCGCGGCCTCGTCACAGGAAGCGCCGGGATGACCGATATCGTGCTCAAGGACGCCGACCCGATCCTGTTCGACCGGATCCGCCGCGTCGCCGACGCCCGCGGCTGGGACCTGCCGCACGCGCTGCAGTACCTGCTCGAGCAGGGCCTGCATGTGTACGAGGGCGACGGTTCGGTGCGCTTCGATACCGCCGAGGCCGATGCGC
Source organism: Pseudomonadota bacterium (assembly GCA_023444765.1). GTDB lineage: Bacteria > Pseudomonadota > Gammaproteobacteria > Xanthomonadales > Xanthomonadaceae > Luteimonas. The sequence goes on from JAEXLY010000161.1 coordinate 10,189, forward strand.
TGCAGGCGATGATCGCGGCGCTGGAGCAGGTGCCCGACGATCCCGGTTACGCCTCGATCGGCCGGGTGCCGCGGGCGGAGGGCTGAGCGGAACCCGCGGCAGGCAGCCGCCCTGCGGCCTGGCGGCCGTCGCCTCGACGGTCCGTGCGCCGCGGCGCGGTGGCGGCGCGTGTGTGCCGGAATGTTGCTGCAACCGGTCGGGCGCACGGCGTATCTCTTGGGACAAGCCCCACAGGAACCGCCCATGTCCCGTTGCCTCGCCATCGCCTTCCTCCTGGCCAGCCTGTTCGCGACGCCGGCGCACGCGCAGTCCGCGCCGGTCGACGACGCCGCGCGTGCGCGCGCCGTGGTCGAGGACCTGCTGCGCATCCCCGATCCGCAGGGCGTGCAGGAGACCTACCGCCAGCGCATCAACGGGGTCGACCACTGGATCAGCATCCGCGGCCAGGATCGCGCAAACCCGGTGGTGCTGTTCGTGCACGGCGGCCCCGCCACGCCCACGATCCCCAGCCTGTGGCAGTTCCAGCGCCCGCTGGAGGAGTACTTCACGATGGTCCACTACGACCAGCGCGGCGCGGGCAAGACCTGGCGCGAAGACCACTCCGAGGCCGTCGCCGGCACCCTGCGCATCCAGACCTACGTCGACGACCTGGTTGCGATCGCCGAGCACGTCCGCGCGAAGCTCGGCAAGCGGAAGCTGGTGCTGATGGCGCACAGCTGGGGCACGATCCCGGCGATGCGGGCGGCGGTGGCGCGGCCGGACCTGTTCCATGCCTACGTCGGCGTCGGCCAGGTGATCAACGTGCGCGAGAACGAGCGCATCAGCGTCGAATACGGCCTGGCCGAAGCGAAGCGTCGCGGCGACGCGGAGGCGGTGCGCGAGATCGAGGCGCTGCTGCCGTATCCCGGCACCGGCCCGCTCACCCGCGAACGCATCGTCGCCGCGCGCAAGTGGCCGCAGCACTATGGCGGCATGGCCGCATACCGCGACGCCACCAACCTGTGGTTCTACGGGGCCGCGCGCCTGTCGCCCGACTACGACGCCGACGACCGCGCCGCGCTCAACGCCGGCAGCCTGTTCACCCTCGAGCGGGTGCTGGACGAATTCGTGCAGGTCGATTTCACCGGCGTGCGCGCATTCCCGATCCCGGTGGTGATGTTCATGGGCCGCCACGACTACACCACGCCCTCGCAGCTGGCCTCCGACTGGCTGGACGCGGTCGAGGCGCCGTTCAAGCGCGGCGTCTGGTTCGAGCGCTCGGCGCACATGGTGCCGTGGGAAGAGCCGGGCAAGACCCTGGTGACGATGCTGGAGGTGGTGCGGCCGCTGGTGCGCGAGTAGCGCCGGAATGCCGCGGGGCGATCACCGGCGGCAGCGGTGTCGGCCCCTCGCCAGCACGACCGCGCTGGCGGCCATCGCGAGCGCGCCCCCGCTGTCCGCGGGACGCCACCGGTCGCCCATGCAGCGTCCAGCCCAGCCCCGGCAGGAGCGGGCCCGCACCGGTCAGGCCGCCGCAGGCGGCGCCTTGGGGCGCCAGCCGCTGCAGCGACGCGGTGCCGGGCAGAGCATGGCCAGCAGCGGAAGCCACCGCACGAGACGTGCGCCGGTGGCCGTGGTCGGCGACCGGCTCATGCCGGATAGATGCCGCCCAGCACGCGCGGTCCGGCCGCGCCGGTCACGCTGGGCAGGTTGCCCGGCAGGCCGAGGATCGTCTGCCGCGCCAGCCAGGCGAAGCCCATCGCCTCGACGTGGTCGGGGTCGAGGCCGTGGTCGGAGGTGGACTCGACCACGGCACCGGGCAGGGCCGCCGCCAGCGCGGCCATCAGCACGGGATTGTGCACGCCGCCGCCACAGGCAATGACCCGCCGCGTGGCGGGCTGGGTGGCGAGCAGCGCCTGGGCCACGGTGCGCGCGGTCAGCGCGTTGAGCGTGGCCTGGACGTCGGCCGGCGACTCGCCGCCGCGCAGCCTCGCCTCGACCCAGCCGAGGTGGAAATGGTCGCGGCCGGTCGACTTGGGCGGCGGCTGGGTGAACCACGGGTCGTCCAGCAGGCGTCCGAGCAGGTCCTCGTCCACCGCCCCGCGGGCCGCGAAGGCGCCGCCGCGGTCGAAGTCCTCGCCCAGGTGGTGCAGGCACCAAGCATCCATCAGTGCGTTGGCCGGCCCGGTGTCGAACCCGCGCACCTCGCCCTGCGCCGGCAGCAGGGTCAGGTTGGCGATGCCCCCGAGGTTGAGCACGGCGCGGTCCTCGCCCGGCGCGTGCAGCAGCGCCGCGTGCAGGCCCGGCAGCAGCGGGGCGCCGTGGCCACCGGCGGCGATGTCGCGGCGGCGCAGGTCGGCCACCACCGCGATCCCGGTGCGTTCGGCCAGCGTGGATGGATCGCCGAGCTGCAGGGTGAACGGGTACGGTCCCCAGGGACGATGGCGCAGCGTCTGTCCGTGGGACCCGATGGCGCGGACCGCAGCGGCGGGGGTGCCGCTGTCGGCGAGCGCGAGGTTGGCGGCCTCCGCGAAGGCCCGTGCCACGCGGACGTCCAGTTCGGCGATCGCGTCGAGCGAGAGCGAGGCCCCCTGCTGGCCCAGTGCGACCAGTTGCGCGCGCAACGCCGGATCCCAGGGATAGGTGCGGCCGAACTGCAGCCGCGCGCGGCCGTCGGCGAAATCCACCAGCGCTGCATCGATGCCGTCGGCGCTGGTGCCGGAGATCAGGCCGAGGAAAAGGTTGGACATGCCGCGATTCTATGGCGGGGGCGGAAAACCAGGCGTCGGCGCAGGTGTCCGCGCAGCGGTGGCAAGCGCGCGCGTGCGCTGACGCACGGCAATGGGCGTACGCAATGCCGGACCCTGGATGCTGCGTCGGTCGTCCGGCGCGCGCCGGCCCGCCAGGACGCAGGCTCCGGCAAGCCGCGCATCGCGCGATGGAATCGGGAGTCCGGGGCGGCCCGTGCCGCCCGCATCAGCCCCTGTTGCCGCGGGGCACGCTGGCGGCGGCCACCTGCGGATCGTCCTCCGAGGGACGCGCGGGCACGGTGGCGTAGAGGATCTCCTCCACGTCGCGGATACGCTCCAGCGCCGGCGCGGTCTGCTGGCGGAACTGGGCCAGCGCGGTACCGCTCAGCGGCTCCGGCGGCGGCATGGTGTGCTGCAGCGGATTGCGGTGCACGCCGTTGACGCGGAATTCGTAGTGCAGGTGCGGGCCGGTGGACAGCCCCGTCGAACCCACGTAGCCGATCACCTCGCCCTGCGACACGCGCTGGCCGCGCTTGAGCCTCGCCGTACGCGACATGTGCGCGTAGAGGGTGGTGTGGCCCTTGCCATGGTCGAGCACCACGGTGTTGCCGTAGCCGCCCTGCCAGCCGGCCGACACCACGCGCGCATCGCCAGCGGCCATGATCGGGGTCCCGGTGCGCGCGGCGTAGTCCACGCCCTTGTGCATGCGCGAAGTCCCCAGCACCGGGTGCCGGCGGTTGCCGAAGCGCGAGCTCAGGCGCGCGTACTGGATGGGGCTGCGGATGAAGCTCTTCTTGAGCGGGCGGCCTTCGGCGGTGAAGTACTCGCCCTTGCCGTCGCGCTCGAAACGCACTGCGGTGAACGGCTTGCCCTTGGCGGTGAAGACCGCCGCGGTCACCGGGCCGCTCTTGATCAGCTCGCCCTCGCGCCAGGTCTGCTCGACCACCACGCTGAAGCGGTCGCCCGAAGTGACGTCGCGATCGAAGTCGATGTCGTACTTGAACACCTCGTCGGTGAGCATGTTGATCACCGACGGGCTCAGGCCCAGCTTGCGCGCCGAGTGGAACAGCGACTTGCCGACCTTGCCGCTGATCACGGCGGTGCGGACCTCGACCGGCCGCTCGATCACCTTTTCCGCCACCTCGTCGCCGGCGAGCGACAGTTCCACCCGCTGGATGTCGTTGCGGTCGTAGCGGAAGGCCACCAGCCGCCCGTCGTGGGCATGGTCGAAGGCCAGTTCGGCGCCGGGGCGCAGCCGCGCGAGCGCCTGGCGGTCGGCCGAGGCCTCCAGCAGGCGGTGCAGGGTGGCCGCGGGGATGCCGCGCGATTCGAAGATGGCGCCGAGGGTCTGGCCGGGTTCGACCTTGACCACGTCCCAGGCGCGCGGCTGCGCCTGGGCGCGGGCGGGCGCCGACAGCGGCGGCAGCGGCAGCGAGAGCGTCGTCAGCTCGGGCGCCGGCCCGCCGATGCGCATGGCATTGGAAAATCCCGGCACCATGCCGATGACCAGGGCGCCCAGCGTGGCGAACAGGCTGGCATGGGCCCAGTCGCGGCGGGTCCAGCGGCCGTTGAACGGGAACCGGGTCGCCGCATCGCGCGGATCGGCGTAGTGCGCTTCGTTGGCGGTGTTCTGCGCGGCGGCCCGCAGGTTCTGTTCCCGGATGGCCTGGTGGTGCGCGTCATCCGGTGACATCTGGGGCGGCTGCGTCATGGCGGTGTCCAAAGGGCGTGACGGGCGCGTCAGCACGGTACGATAAGCACATGAAATCCGAGCGTCAAACCCTTGTCGGCCAAGGATTTTCGGATCTTCAGCCGCCTTCACGGATATTTAATGGTTTCTTTTGACCGGAATCACATTCCGGTCGTCCACCTGGACCCGCCGCCCCGATGACCCCTGCCCAAGCCGCCCAGACCCCCTTCGACCTGCTCGCCCGTGGTGCCGACGAAATCCTCAAGCCCGAGGACCTGGCGGCCCGCCTGGCGCTCGGCCGTCCGCTGCGGGTCAAGGCCGGCTTCGATCCCACCGCGCCGGACCTGCACCTGGGTCACACGGTGCTGCTCAACAAGATGCGCCAGTTCCAGGACCTGGGCCACCAGGTGGTGTTCCTGATCGGCGATTTCACCGGGATGATCGGCGACCCGACGGGCAAGAACGTCACCCGCAAGCCGCTCACCCGCGAAGACGTGCTGGAGAACGCCCGGACCTACGAGGCGCAGGTGTTCAAGGTGCTCGATCGCGAGCGCACCGAGGTCCGCTTCAACAGCGAATGGTTCGGGGCGATGTCGGCCGCCGACATGATCCGCCTGGCCGGCCAGTACACGGTGGCGCGCATGCTCGAGCGCGACGATTTCGCCAAGCGCCACAAGGCGCAGCAGTCGATCGCCATCCACGAGTTCCTTTATCCCCTGGTGCAGGGCTACGACTCGGTGGCGCTCCGTGCCGACATCGAACTCGGCGGGACCGACCAGAAGTTCAACCTGCTGATGGGCCGCGGCCTGCAGGAGGCCCATGGCCAGCCGCCGCAGGTGGTGCTGACCATGCCGCTGCTCGAAGGCCTGGACGGCGTCAACAAGATGAGCAAGTCGCTGGGCAACTACATCGGCATCGCCGAACCGGCGATCGATATCGTCAACAAGACGATGAAGATCAGCGACGCGCTGATGTGGAAGTGGATCGAGCTGCTGAGCTTCGAGATCTCCATCGACGAAGCCGCGCGGCTGCGCGCCGAGGTCGCCGCGGGCCTGAACCCGCGCGAGGTCAAGCTGCGGCTGGCGCGCGAGCTCGCGGCGCGCTTCCACGATGCTGCGGCCGCCGACACCGCGATCGCGGGCTGGCATGCGGCGGTGACCGGGCAGGGCGATACCAGCCTGCTGCCGCTGCAGGACGTGGTCGTGCCGACCGAAGGCCTGCGCATCGCCGCGCTGCTGACCTGCGCCGGGATCACGCCCAGCAACTCCGAGGCCAACCGCAAGCTGAAGGAACGCGCGGTGAAGGTGGACGGCGCGGTGGTCGAGGACGCGGGCCGGGTGTTCGTGCCCGGCTTCGAGGGCGTGCTGCAGGTGGGCAAGCGCAACTTCGCACGGGTGCGGCTGGTCGCCGGCTGACGATTGCGCGCGCGACCCGGCCCGCGGAAGACGGACCCGTCGACGGGCGGGGAGTGCCGCGGCGCTCAGCCCACCCGCAAGGCCGCCAGGGCCAGCAGCGCCAGCACGCAGCCATAGCCGCCGATCCACGCCAGGCTGCGCGCGGCGGGGACGTCGGCCAGGTAGAAGACGCCGTGCAGCACGCGCAGCGCCAGGCAGGCCAGCGCGAGCATCGCGATGGTCGCCGGGCCGACTCCGGCCAGCTGCGCCATGACCACCCCGGCGGCGAACGGGGCGAACGCCTCGAAGGCGTTCAGGTGCGCGGCGTTGGCGCGCTGCACCCGGTAGTTGCCTTCCTGCCTGGCGATCCAGGCGCGCGGATTGCGGTTGTTGTAGCCCTTGGCACCGGTCTTGGCGAACCCGATCCAGACATAGGGCAGCACGGCGGCAATCAGCACGCACCAGTAGGCGGTGGACAGGGTCATCGGGGGTTTCCTCGGGTGGGTGGGGCCTGGCCGGCGACGGTTGTGCCTCGGCCCTGAATAGGGAAACGGCGCCTCGCGGCGCCGTTCCGATGTCGAACCGGGCGTTACCGTCCGGCGAGCTGCGCGTCGCGCGCGGCCTTGAACGGGTTGCCCTCGTACCAGTTCGGCCAGCCCGAACCGGCCGCCAGTTCCTGGCCCACCGCGTGCAGCAGCTCCAGGTCCTCGGCGATGCCGTCGAAGCGCCAGCCGTCGTGGATCTCGTCGCTGGGCTGGTGGTAGCGGCGCGCGTACTCCTCGGTGACCAGCTTGCCGGCCTCGGCGCCGCCCTCGAGCAGGTCGTTGCCGCCCTTGGCGTACAGCGCAGGCACGCCGGCCTTGGCGAAGTTGAAGTGGTCGGAGCGGAAGTAGAAACCGCCGGCCGGATTGCCTTCCTCCACCAGGGTGCGCTGCTGGCCGGTGGCGTGGGTGAGCAGGACGTCCTCCAGCTCGGAATTGCCCTTGCCGGTGACCACCACGTCGCGCGCACGGCCGCCCACGCTCATGGCGTCGAGGTTGATCACGCCGACGGTCTTCTCCAGCGGGAAGGACGGCTGCGCCACGTAGTACTTCGAGCCCAGCAGGCCCGATTCCTCCAGCGTGACCGCCAGGAACACCACCGAGCGGCGCGGCGGCTGCGCGGCGAACTTCTCCGCGATCTCGATGATGCCGGCCACGCCGGTGGCGTTGTCGACGGCGCCGTTGTAGATGGTGTCGCCCTCGCCCTCGTGCTTGCCCAGGTGGTCCCAGTGGGCCAGGTAGATCACGGTCTCCTCGGGCGCCTCGGTGCCCGGGAGGTAGCCGATGACGTTGCGCGAGGACTTCTCGCTGACCGTGCTGCGCAGGTCGAAGGACACCTTCGCCTTCAGCGGCACCGCCTTGAAGCCGCGGCGGTTGGCGGCCGCGTACATCTCCTGCAGTTCCAGCCCCGATTCGCTGAACAGCTGGCGCGCCACGTCGCCGCTGATCCAGCCCTGCGCGGGGAGGCGCGGTTCGGGATCGTCCTCGGTGCGCAGGTCGAACTGCGGACCCGACCAGGAGTTCTTGACCACGTCCCAGCCGTAGGACGCGCCCTCGTCGTCGTGGATGATCAGCGCGGCGGCGGCGCCCTGACGGGCGGCCTCCTCGAACTTGTAGGTCCAGCGTCCGTAGTAGGTCATCCGGTTGCCGTCGAACAGCGATTCGTCGTTGGCGTGGAAGCCCGGGTCGTTGACCAGGATGACGACGGTCTTGCCCTTGACGTCGAGGCCGGCGTAGTCGTTCCAGCCCTGCTCGGGGGCGTTGACCCCGTAGCCGACGAAGACCAGCTCGCTGTCCTTCACCGACACCTCGGCCTGGCCGGTGCGGGTGCCGATCACCATCTCCGGGCCGAACTTCAGTTCGCGCGCGGTGCCGTTGCTGTCCAGGCGCAGCACCGTGGATTCATCGGCCGTGGTTTCCACCATCGGCACGGTCTGGAAGTAGCTGTCGTTGTCGCCGCCGGGCTTGAGGCCGATGCGCTCGTACTGGGCCTTGATGTATTCGACCGTCTTCTCCTCGCCGGCAGAACCGGGCGCACGGCCCTCGAACTCGTCCGAGGCCAGGGTGGAGACCAGGGTGCGCAGGTCGTCGGCGTCGATCTCGGGCTTGAACACATGCCCGGCGGCCGGCGCGGTGCCGCTGGCGGCGGTACCGGCTTCGGGCGCGGCCGGCTCGCGGCTGCATGCGGCCAGCAGCAGGCTGCCGGCGCAGGCGAGGATCAGGGGTGAACGCATTCGTCGCAACTCCAGTGAACCAGAACGGACGATTCTACGCCGCCCGCCTCCCCGGGCGCCTGCCCGGGGAG
>JAEXLY010000168.1 GCA_023444765.1 Pseudomonadota bacterium
GCCCTGCGCGACCTCGAGCGCGGCCCGCCCGATCGCCCGCGCCGCCGTCTCGGGCAGCAGTCCCAGGCCGCCGTTGACGGTGGCCGCGGCCGCCTTGATCAGGCCCAGGGCGCGGATGAACCCGCGCGGCATCGGCCGTCCGGACACCGGGAAGTTGAGTACCGCGCGCTGCGTCTGTGCGCCCCACAGCGCGCCGGCGGGAACCTCCAGCTCGCCCATGCTGTCGCGTTCGATGCGCACGTCCGCGGGGTCCGCGGCGGCGGCGATCCTGGTGCCGGCCATGATCCTGCCTCCTGTCGAAAGACGCGTCGGCATGCAGTGCCGACGCAGCGGTGAGGATACGCGAGCCCGCGTCGGCACCGCGCGGACAGGCCGCCAGCGACGGCGCGTGGCATGCCGCGGCGCGCTCCGCCGCGCGAACGCATCTAGAATATGCATCCCGTTCGCGCGCACCGCCTCCATGTCCGCCACCTCTCCGCAAGACGCCGCCCTGCTCGCCCTGTCGCCGCTCGATGGCCGCTACGCCGCCAAGGTCGGTGCGCTGCGGCCGATCTTTTCCGAGTTCGGACTGATCCACGCCCGGGTGCGCGTCGAGATCGAGTGGCTGATCGCCCTGGCCGCCGAGCCCGGCATCGCGGAACTGGCGGCCTTCGACCGCGACCAGGAGGCCAGCCTGCGCGCGCTGTGGCAGGACTTCTCCCTGGCGGACGCCGCGAGGGTCAAGGAGATCGAGCGCACCACCAACCACGACGTCAAGGCCGTGGAGTACTTCATCAAGGAGCGGCTGCAGGAACAGTCCACGCTGGCGCAATCGCTGGAGTTCGTGCATTTCGCCTGCACCAGCGAGGACATCAACAACCTCTCCTACGCGCTGATGCTCGAGCAGGCGCGCCGGGAGGTGCTGCTGCCCAGGCTCGACGAGGTGATCGGCAGGCTGCGTGAGCTGGCGCACGCGCACGCCGCGCTGCCGATGCTCTCGCGCACCCACGGGCAGAGCGCGTCGCCGACCACGGTAGGCAAGGAGATCGCCAACGTGGTCGCCCGTCTGCAGCGCCAGCGCGAACAGCTGGCGGCCGTGTCGATCTGCGGCAAGATCAACGGCGCGGTGGGCAACTACAACGCCCACTTGGCCAGCTATCCCGACGTAGACTGGCCGGGCTTCGCGCAGCGTTTCGTGGAGTCGCTGGGCCTGGAGTTCAACGCCTATACCACCCAGATCGAGCCGCACGACTACATCGCCGAACTGTGCGATGCGCACAAGCGCGTGGGCACCATCGCCATCGACCTGTGCCGCGACATCTGGGGCTATATCTCGCTTGGCTATTTCCGCCAGGCGGTGGTGGCCGGCGAAGTCGGCAGCTCGACCATGCCGCACAAGGTCAATCCCATCGACTTCGAGAACGCGGAAGGCAATTTCGGCATCGCCAATGCTCTGCTGGAGCACTTCGCCGCGAAGCTGCCGGTCAGCCGCTGGCAGCGCGACCTCACCGACTCCACCGTGCTACGCGCACTCGGCACCGCGTTCGGCCATGCCCTGATCGGTTTCGACGCGCTGCTGCGCGGCCTCGGCAAGCTCGGCGCCAACCCCGAGCGCCTGGGCGCCGACCTCGATGCCTCCTGGGAAGTGCTGGCGGAGGCCGTGCAGACGGTGATGCGGCGCCACGGGCTGCCCAATCCCTACGAACAGCTCAAGGCGCTGACCCGCGGCCAGGGCATCACCGCCACGTCCATGCGGGACTTCGTCCAGTCGCTCGACCTGCCGGAGGCCGAGCGCCAGCGCCTGCTGGCGATGACCCCGGGCGACTACACCGGCCTGGCCGCCGACCTCGCCCGGCGGGTCTGAGCCACCCGAGGAAAAGGAAATTCCCATGTCCTGCCGCTGCCTGCCCATCCTGGCGACGCAGCCCCCGACGGCCTGCAGTTGCCCGGCGCCCCGGGCAGCCAGGTCACCCGGCTCGGCCATGAGTGGGACGACGTGGTCGTGACCGGGCACGAGAGCATGCTGAACACGGCCACGGCCGGCCTCCGGACGAGCGAGGACGACTGCCGCACCGTGCCGGCACGCGCGACCGGGCCCGTCGCGGCCACAGGCCCGGAAGACTCCGTCGATCCGGGCCACAGGCCCCGGCCGCGCGCCACGGCAACGGACAACCGGCTGCCGTGAAGCGCCCGTCCGCCGCCACGGTGCAGTTGCTGCTGAACATCGACGTCCCGGACCTGGCGGAGGCGGAGCGCTTCTACGTCGACGCGTTCGACCTGCGACCAGGGCGCCGCCTCGGCGACGGCGCCCTGGAACTGCTGGGCGCTGCGGTTCCGGTCTACCTGCTGCGGAAAGCCGAAGGCAGCCTCGCGGCCGGCGACGGCGCGCGACGCCGCTATGCGCGACACTGGTCGCCCCTGCACGCGGACGTGGTCGTCGAGGACCTCGACGCCGCGCTCGCGAGGGCACTTGCCGCCGGCGCCCGCCAGGAAGGCGGCGTGCGCGAGGCGGCCTGGGGCCGCATCGTCCAGATCGCAGATCCCTTCGGCCACGGCTGGTGCCTGCTCCAGTTCCTCGGCCAAGGCTACGACGAGATCACCTCATGACCTTGCGGCTGTCCGCCCTGCTCGCGCTGTTCCTGCTGGCCGCATGCTCCCCCGGCACCCCGCCTTCCGCGAGCGTGGCCACGTCCACGGACGCGGCCACGCCCGCCGCGACCGCAGAGCCGGCGCCGTGCACGGACACGTCCGGCTGGGACGATCCCGCCGTGCCGCTGCGCGTGCACGGCAACACCTGGTACGTGGGCACCTGCGGTATCGCCGCGCTCCTGGTCACCTCGCCCGAGGGACACGTGCTGATCGACGGGGCGACCCCCGGGGGCGGGCCGCAGATCCTCGACAACATCCGCGCGCTTGGATTCGATCCCCTGGACGTGCGGGCGATCGTGTTCTCGCACGAACATTTCGCCCATGTCGGCGGCCTGGCCGCGCTGCAGGACGCGACCGGCGCACCGGTCTACGCGCGTGCACCGGCGGTCGCCACGCTGGGACGCGGCGCCAGCGACGAGAGCGATCCGCAGTTCGGCGAACTGGAGGGCTTCGCGCCGGTGGCGGATGTGCGCCTCGTGGCCGACGACGGCGCGGTGCGGGTCGGCGCGCTCGAGCTGCGGGCGACGGCCACCCCGGGACACGCCCCTGGCGGCACGAGCTGGAGCTGGCGCTCCTGCGACGGCGACGACTGCCGGTCCCTGGTCTACGCCGACAGCCTGACCGCCGTGTCGGCCGACGGCTACCGCTTCAGCGATCATCCCGAAGTCCTCGCAGGCCTGCGCGAGAGCTTTGCGAACGTGGCCGCGCTCGACTGCGACATCCTGCTCACCCCGCACCCGTCCGCCAGCGGACTCTGGGCGCGCCTGGGGCCCGATGCGACGCGTCCGCTGGCCGAACCCGGCGCCTGCCGCGCCTATGCCGGGGCCGGCGCCGCCCGCCTCGACCAACGCCTGGCCCGCGAAGCCGGGGACGGAGCCGATCCATGAGCCGCACGCCGCCCATCGAGGTCCAGGGCCGACCGGGGAGTCCGCTGGGCATGTCGCCGGCGGCCTTCCTGCGCGACTACTGGCAGAAACGCCCGCTGCTGATCCGCGGCGCCTTCCCCGGATACGTCTCGCCGATCGACCCGGAAGACCTGGCGGGGCTGGCCTGCGAGGAGATGGCACTGTCGCGGCTGATCCGCCACGATCGCGCCCGCAATGCCTGGCAGGTCGAGAGCGGGCCGTTTCCCGAGGAACTGTTCCCGACCCTCGGCGAGCGCGACTGGACCCTGCTGGTGCAGGACGTCGACAAATGGGACGCCGACATCGCCGCGCTGCTGGAGCATTTCTCCTTCATCCCGCGCTGGCGCATCGACGACGTCATGGTCAGCTTTGCCGCGACCGGCGGCTCGGTGGGCGCCCACGTCGACCAGTACGACGTGTTCCTGCTGCAGGCCAGGGGCCACCGCCGCTGGCAGATCGATGCCGGCCCGAATCCGCCGCTGGCCTTCCGCGACGATGTCGAGCTCAAGCTGCTGCGCGAGTTCACGCCCTCGCACGACTGGGTACTGGCACCGGGCGACATGCTCTACCTGCCGCCCGGCGTGCCGCATCACGGGGTGGCGGAGGACCCTTGCCTGACCTTCTCCGTCGGCATGCGCGCGCCCTCGGCCGCCGAGTTGATGGGCGACTACATCGACACCCTGGCCGCCTCGGCCGACGACGCGGTGCGCTACGGCGACGCCGACCTTGCGCCTCCGAAGGATGCCTGGGAGATCGACGCCGACGCCATGCGGCGCGTGGTCGAGGCGCTCAACACCCTGCGCTTCCGTGATCCCGACCAGTTGGGCGACTGGTTCGGACGGTTCATCACCCAGTACCGCACGGCCGAGGTGGCCGCGCCTGACGCACCACCGCAGTCGCGCATCGAGATCGAGTGGTCGCTGCAGCAGGGCGAGGGCGTGCTGCAGCGCCACCCCTATGCGCGCATGGCCTGGCGGCGCGCCGCCGATGGTGGCCGGCTGTACGTGTCGGGACACGATCTCGCCCTTCCGGTCCGCGATGCGCAGCGCATCGCCGGCAATGCCCGCATCGACGGCGCGCTCTACGCGTCGCTGTCGACCGCCGGCCGCGACGCGCTGCATGGACTGCTGCGGGGCGGCGTCTTCCAGTGGCTGGCGTCGGACGGGGCGCCGTGACCCCGGCCGGCCCGTTCCAGGTCGTCGTGGTCGAACATGCGGCCGCGCTCGGCCAGCTGCGCGCGGTGCGCGAGGTCGTGTTCGTCCAGGAACAGGGAGTGCCGCCCCAGATCGAGATCGACGAGCTGGATCCCCGCTGCCGCCATGTGCTCGCACGCGACGCGGGCGGCACCCCCATCGGCACCGCGCGGCTGAGTCCGGAGGGCCGGATCGGACGGATGGCGGTGCTGCGGCCGTGGCGCGCGCAGGGTGTCGGCAGCGCGCTGCTGCATGCCCTGATGCGCGTCGCGCGCGAGGACGGGCTGGACCGGGTGAACCTCCACGCCCAGGAAACGGCCATCGACTTCTACCGCCGCCACGGCTTCAGCCCGGTGGGCGAGCGTTTCGTCGAGGCCGGCATCGTCCACCTCGCGATGCAGCGCCGGCTCGACCGGCCGGTTGCGGTGGAAGACCGCCAGGCCGCCGTCGCCGCCACCGCCGCCATCGTCGCCGGTGCCCGCAGGCGGCTGTCGATCTACAGTCGCGCGCTGGATCCGGGCCTGTACGACCATCCGCGCGTGCTCGAAGCGCTGCGCGGTTTCGCCGTCGGCGGAACCGCGCCGCAGGTCCGCGTGCTGTTGCAGGACGCGGCGGCCGTGCAGCGCGCCCACGCGCCGCTGCTGTCGCTGGCCCAGCGCCTGCCCAGCGTCTTCGCCCTGCGCGAGGTGGACGACCCGGTGGACCGCAACTGGCCTTCGGCGCTCATCGCCAACGATGGCGGCGACTACTACTTCCGCCCGCTGGGCCATCGTTTCGAAGGCGAGACGGAGCAAGGCGCCCGCGCCCGCACCCGCCAGCTGGCCTCGGCCTTCGACGAGGTGTGGGAACGCGCCCGCCCCTGCAGCGAGCTGCGCGCCCTGGGCATCTGAGCCGTTCCCGCGCCTGCGGGCCGATGCCGCGCGTGTCCGGCGCTGAACCCTCCGCCCAAAGCATGATGCAACGCCACATGGGGCGTGGCTATAATGGCGCGCCTTGTATCCAGCCGATTCCGGAAGTCCAAAAATCTTTCCGGATCAGCACTTTGCCTTCCCAACAGAGTCCCAGACGCCCGACGTGGACAGTCTTCTCAAGCAGTTTGCGCAGTCCTCCCAGCTTGGCGCCAATGCCGCCTACATCGAGGATCTCTACGAGCAGTACCTCGTCTCTCCCGAGAGCGTCGGGCCGAAGTGGAAAGCCTGGTTCGACGGCTTCCAGGGACGGGAGGCTGGCGATGTCCCGCACTCGCCGGTGGTCGCGGCGGTGGCCCAGGCCGGCCGCCTCGCCGCCCGCGGCATCGTTGCGGGGGGAACGCAGGAGTGCGACGAACGCGAACGCAACGTCGGCCGGCTGATCACCGCCTACCGCTCGCGCGGACACCTCGGGGCGAAGCTCGATCCCCTGGCGCTTGCGCCGCCGATGAACCCGCCGGACCTGGGACTGGACTTCCACAGCCTGTCCGAGCGCGACCTGGACAGCGAGTTCAGCACCGGCGGAGTCGCCGGCCAGCCGCGGATGAAGCTGCGCGACCTGCTTGCCCGCCTCAAGGCCACCTACACCGGGTCGATCGGCGCGGAATTCATGCACATCCCCGAGGTGCAGCAGCGCCAGTGGCTGTACCAGCGCCTGGAGGCGGCCGGCGGCGACTACAGCCTCAGCACCGAGACCCGCAGGCGCGTGCTCGAGCGGCTCACCGCCGCCGAAGGCCTGGAGCGCTACCTGCACACCAAGTACGTCGGCCAGAAGCGCTTCTCGCTCGAGGGCGGGGACTCGCTGATCCCGCTGCTGGACACGATGATCCGCCAGGCCGGCATGGAGAAGGTCAAGGACATCGTGATCGGCATGGCCCACCGCGGCCGCCTCAACGTGCTGGTCAATACGCTGGGCAAGAGCCCGCGCAAGCTGTTCGACGAGTTCGAGGGCAAGTTCGAGCACAACGAACTGGCCCATGCCGGCGACGTGAAGTACCACATGGGCTTCTCGGCCGACATCGCCACGCCGGGCGCCCCGGTGCACCTGGCGCTGGCCTTCAACCCCTCGCACCTGGAGATCGTGGACCCCGTGGTCGCCGGCTCGGTGCGTTCGCGCCAGGAGCGCCGCCAGGACGAGGAGCGCCGCCGGGTGCTGCCGGTGCTGATCCACGGCGACGCGGCCTTCGCCGGCCAGGGCGTGGTCATGGAGCTGTTCCAGATGTCGCAGGCGCGCGGTTTCGCGGTCGGCGGCACCGTGCATGTGGTGATCAACAACCAGGTCGGCTTCACCACCAGCAACAAGGAAGACGCCCGCTCCACGCTGTACTGCACCGACGTGGCGAAGATGGTCGGCGCACCGGTGTTCCACGTGAACGCCGACGACCCCGAGGCCGTGGTGTTCGTGGCGAAGATGGCCTACGAGTTCCGCCAGCAGTTCAGGAAGGACGTGGTCATCGACCTGGTCTGCTACCGCCGCCACGGCCACAACGAGGCCGACGAGCCGGCGGCGACCCAGCCGCTGATGTACCAGACCATCCGCAAGCACCCGACCACGCGCGAACTGTACGCCGCGCAGCTGGAGAAGGCCGGCGTGCTCAAGGCAGAGGACGCAAAGGCGCTGGTCGACAGCTATCGCGACAAGCTCGACGCGGGCGAGGTGACCACCGAACTGGCCGGCTCCAAGCCCGAGGACTACGAGCTGACCATCGACTGGTCGCAGTACCTGTCGGGCACGCTGGCCGACGAGGTCGACACGCGGGTGAAGAAGGCCACCTTGGGCCACCTTGCCGAAGCCATCAACACGATTCCCGAGGGCGTGCACCTGCACCCGCGCGTGGCCAAGATCTACGATGACCGCCGCAGGATGAGCGCCGGCGAGATCCCGGGCGACTGGGGCTTCGCCGAGAACCTCGCCTACGCAACGCTGCTCGCCGAAGGCCATGGCCTGCGCCTGGTGGGGCAGGACGCCGGGCGCGGCACCTTCTTCCACCGCCACGCCATCCTCCACGACCAGAAGACCGACAGCTACTACATGCCGCTGCGCCAGCTGGTCGACCGCCCGGAGCAGGCGACCGTGATCGACTCGCTGCTGAGCGAGGAGGCGGTGATGGCGTTCGAGTACGGCTTCTCGACCACCGACCCGAACACGCTCGACATCTGGGAAGGCCAGTTCGGCGACTTCGCCAACGGCGCCCAGGTCGTGATCGACCAGTTCATCGCCTCGGGCGAAGCCAAGTGGGGCCGCATCTCGGGCCTGACCCTGCTGCTGCCGCACGGTTACGAGGGCCAGGGCCCGGAACACAGCTCGGCGCGCCTGGAGCGCTTCCTGCAGTTGTGCGCGCTGGACAACATGCTGGTCTGCGTGCCGACCACGCCCGCGCAGTGCTTCCACATGCTGCGCCGGCAGATGAAGATGGCCACGCGCAAGCCGCTGATCGTGATGAGCCCGAAGTCGCTGCTGCGCCACAAGCTGGCGGTATCGACCCTCGACGAACTGGCCAACGGCGGTTTCCAGCATCTGATCCCCGATGCCTCGGCCGATCCGAAGAAGGCCAGGCGCGTGGTGCTGTGCTCGGGCAAGGTCTACTACGACCTGCTCGAGGACGCTCAGAAGCGCGGCCAGGACGACGTGGCGCTGGTGCGGATCGAGCAGCTCTATCCGTTCCCGCGCGAGCTGCTGGCCGCCGAGCTGAAGAAGTACGGCAAGGCCAGCGACGTGATCTGGTGCCAGGAAGAGCCGCAGAACCAGGGTGCGTGGTACCAGATCAAGCACCACCTGCAGGCCTGCCTGGCCAAGGGCCAGGCGCTGAGCTACGCCGGCCGCAGCCGCTCGCCCTCGCCTGCCGTCGGCCACTTCGCAGACCACGTCGAGGAACAGCTTCGCCTGGTCGCCGACGCCCTGGTCAACCCGCCCGGCGACCAGATCGTCGCCGAATAACACCGCCCCGAATCCAACGCATCAAGGACGCCATCCCATGGCCACCGAAGTCAAAGTCCCGGTCCTTCCCGAATCCGTGTCCGACGCCACAATCGCCGGCTGGCACAAGAAGGCTGGCGACGCCGTCAGCCGCGACGAGAACCTCGTCGACCTGGAGACCGACAAGGTCGTGCTCGAGGTGCCCTCGCCCGTCGACGGCGTGCTGAAGGAGATCAAGTTCGCCGAAGGCGACACGGTGACCAGCCAGCAGGTCCTGGCGATCATCGAGGAAGGCGCCGCGCCGGCCGCCGACGCAGGCAAGCCCGCCGCAGGCGCTGAGGAAGTGCAGGAAAAGAAGAGCGCCGCCAAGGCCGAGGCGCCGGCGCCGTCCTCCAGCCGTCCGGCACCGCCCTCGTCGGGCAAGTCCGGCGACCTGCCTCCGGGCGCGCGCTTCACCGCCGAGAAGGAAGGCATCGACCCGTCGCAGGTCGAAGGTACCGGCCGTCGTGGCGCGGTCACCAAGGAAGACCTGGTCAACTATGCGGCCGGCAGGACCGGCGGCGTGTCCGGTGGCGCGCGCCCGCAGGAGCGCGTGCCCATGACCCGCATCCGCAAGCGCATCGCCGAGCGCCTGATGCAGTCGAAGGAATCGATCGCGATGCTGACCTCGTTCAACGAGGTCAACCTGGGCAAGGTGATGGCGCTGCGCAAGGAACTGGGCGAACAGTTCCAGAAGGACACCGGCGTCAAGCTCGGCTTCATGAGCTTCTTCGCCAAGGCCGCGGCCAACGCGCTGCAGCGCTACCCGGTGATCAACGCCTCGGTGGACGGCGACGACATCATCTACCACGGCTACGCCGACATCTCGGTGGCGATCTCCACCGACCGCGGCCTGGTCACGCCGGTGCTGCGAAATGTCGAGCGCATGTCGTTCGCCGACATCGAGAAGGGCATCGGCGACTACGCCAAGGCCGCGCGCGAGGGCGGCCTCAAGCTCGATGACCTGCAGGGCGGCACCTTCACCATCACCAACGGCGGCACCTTCGGCTCGCTGATGTCCACCCCGATCGTCAACCCGCCGCAGTCGGCGATCCTGGGCATGCACGCCATCAAGGAGCGCGCGATCGTCGAGGACGGCAAGGTGGTCGCCGCGCCGATGATGTACATCGCGCTCAGCTACGACCACCGCATCATCGACGGCAAGGACGCGGTGCTGTTCCTGGTCGACATCAAGAACCAGCTCGAGAATCCGGGCCGGATGGTGCTGGGGCTGTAACCGACGCTCCCTCCCCTCACGGGAGGTTCGGGGCGGGGCAACGACGCCGCCGACCTGCCCCCATCCCCGCCTTCCCCCGCAGCGCGGGGGAAGGCGCAATGAACAGCAAGGAATCGACATGGCAGAACAATTCGACGTCGTCGTCATCGGCGCCGGCCCCGCGGGCTACCATGCCGCGATCCGCGCCGCGCAGCTGGGCATGAAGACCGCCTGCATCGACGCCGCCCTGGGCAAGGACGGCAAGCCGGCGCTGGGCGGCACCTGCCTGCGCGTGGGCTGCATTCCGTCCAAGGCGCTGCTGGATTCGTCGCGCCAGTTCCACAACCTGCAACACGTGTTCTCGCAGCACGGCATCAGCGCCAAGGATCCGAAGATCGACGTCGGCACGATGATCGGCCGCAAGGACGCCATCGTGAAGCAGTTCACCGGCGGCATCGCGCAGCTGTTCAAGGCCAACAAGGTCGCGCCCTACTACGGCTTCGCCACCCTGCACGCCGATCGCCTGGTGAAGGTGAAGCAGCACGATGGCAGCGAAGTGGAGCTCACCGGCACCAACGTCATCATCGCCGCCGGTTCCGATTCGATCGAACTGCCGTTCGCGAAGTTCGACGGCGAGACCATCGTCGACAACGTCGGCGCCCTGGACTTCACGGAGGTTCCCAAGCGCCTGGCCGTGATCGGCGCCGGCGTGATCGGCCTGGAACTTGGCAGCGTGTGGAAGCGCCTGGGCGCCGAGGTCGTGATCCTCGAGGCCCTGCCCGACTTCCTCGCCGCCGCCGACGCCGAGGTGTCCAAGGTCGCCGCACGCGAGTTCAAGAAACAGGGCCTGGACATCAGGCTCGGCGCCAAGGTCTCCAAGGCCGAGGTCGGCGGCAAGGGCAAGAAGAAGGAAGTCCAGGTCACCTTCGCCGACAAGGCCGGCGAGCAGACCATCACCGTCGACAAACTGCTGGTGGCTGTGGGCCGCCGCGCCGCAACCAAGGGCCTGCTGGCCGGGGACAGCGGGGTGAAGCTCAACGACCGCGGCCAGATCGAGGTCGACGAACACTGCCACACGGGCGTCGACGGCGTCTGGGCGGTGGGCGACTGCGTGCGCGGCCCGATGCTGGCGCACAAGGGTTTCGAGGAAGGTATCGCGGTGGCCGAACTGATCGCGGGCCTGCCCGGCCACGTCAACTTCGAGACCATCCCGTGGGTGATCTACACCGAGCCGGAGCTGGCCTGGGTCGGCAAGACCGAACAGCAGCTCAAGGAGGAAGGCATCCCCTACAAGGCCGGCAGCTTCCCGTTCGCGGCCAACGGCCGCGCGGTGGCGATGGTCGAACCCGCGGGCTTCGTGAAGGTGCTGGCGCATGCCGAGACCGATCGCGTGCTCGGCATGCACCTGGTCGGCGCCAACGTCTCGGAACTGGTGCACGAGGGCGTGCTGACCATGGAGTTCAAGGGTTCGGCGGACGACCTCGCCCGCATCTGCCACGCGCATCCCAGCCTGTCGGAAGCGATCCACGACGCGGCCATGGCCGTGGACAAGCGCGCGATCCACAAGGCGAACTGAAGGACGTGGTCGGTCATTCCTGATTCGGGATAGGAGAAGGCCTCCTTCCCGAGTCCAGATCCGATAGACGCCGGGGCAACCCGGCGTCTGCCTTTTCCGAACCAAAGTCCACCAATCACCGGTCACCAGTCACCATGCAAAGCATCTGCGTCTACTGCGGTTCCAACGCCGGCGGCAAGCCCGCCTACGCCGAGCGCGCGATGGCGCTGGGCGACCGCATCGCGCGGGACGGGATGGCATTGGTGTACGGCGGGGGCAATGTGGGGCTGATGGGGATCGTGGCCGACGCGGTCCTGCAGGCCGGCGGCGAGGTCGTGGGCGTGATCCCGGAACAGCTGGTCAACTGGGAGGTCGCGCACAAGGGCGTGACCCGGCTCGAGGTGGTCGGCTCGATGCACGAGCGCAAGATGCGCATGTTCGACCTGGCCGACGGCTTCGTCGCCCTGCCCGGCGGCTTCGGCACGCTCGACGAGATGTTCGAGATGCTGACCTGGCGCCAGCTCGGCATCGGCAACAAGCCCTGCGCCTTCCTCGATGTCGACGGCTTCTACCGGCCGCTGATCGCGATGATCGACCAGATGGTGGAGCAACGGTTCCTCCACCAGGCCCAGCGCGCGGACCTTTGGCATGGGGACGACATCGAGGCGATGCTGGCGTGGATGCGCGGGTATGCGCCGGCGAGTGCGACGAAGTGGCTGGACGAGAAGCACCGCAAGACCATGCGGTGAGTCCATCGCGCGTAGCGACGCGTTCGTCATCGGGGCGCCAACCGGTCGGTCCGGCGCGGCTGGACGAGAAGCACCGCAAGACCATGCGGTGAGTCCATCGCGCGTGGCGACGCGTTCGTCATCGGGGCGCCAACCGGCCGGTCCGGCGCGGCTGGACGAAAAGCACCGCAAGACCATGCGGTAGGCCCATCGCGCGTGGCGACGCGTTCGTCATCGGGGCGCCAACCGGCCGGTCCGGCGCGGCTGGACGAAAAGCACCGCAAGAGCATGCGGTGAGCCCATCGCGCGTGGCGACGCGTTCGTCATCGGCCGCCAACCGGCCGGTCCGGCGGCTGGACGGGATACAGACCCACCCGATGCGCAGGACCACGCCGCGACGCGATGCGATCCCACGCGGCCGCGCCACGCTGACGTACCGCCGGCCAGACCTGGACGCGGACTTCTCGACGCGATGGCATGCGCTGCGACGCCCGTGTTGGTTCGACGCCGATAACCTGTGACAATCGCTCGACGGACGACCGGCGCATCACCTTTGCTGGCCCATCGCAGCCGGCCCACGCTCGAACGACAGGACGCAGCATGACCTTTCCCGATGGCTTCGACGCCTTCCGCATCCACAACGACGACAACGGATACCGCAGCGGCATCGAAACCGTGTCCTTGGACGATCTCTCCTCCGGCGAGATCGTGGTCAAGGTCGCGTTCTCGTCGGTGAACTACAAGGACGCGCTGGCCGGCACCGGTCAGGGGAAGATCCTGCGCCGTTTCCCGCTGGTGGGCGGCATCGACCTGGCCGGGCACGTGGTCGCGTCCACCGATCCCAAGTTCCGCGAAGGCGACCAGGTGCTGGTGACCGGTTCGGGCCTGAGCGAGACGCGCGACGGTGGTTATTCGGAGTACGCACGGGTCGAGGCCAGGTGGGCCGTGCCGCTTCCGCTGGGCCTGTCGATGCGCGAGAGCATGGTGCTCGGTACCGCGGGTTTCACCGCCGCGCTGGCGCTGCTGCGCATGCGCGACAACCGCCAGTCGCCCGACCTCGGCCCGCTCGCCGTCACCGGCGCGACCGGCGGAGTGGGTTCGCTGGCCGTGGACATCTTCAGCCGCGCGGGCTTCACCGTGCATGCGATCAGCGGCAAGCCCGACCATGCCGGCTACCTGCGGGCGATCGGCGCCAGCGAGGTGCTCGGCCGCGAGGTACTGTCGACCACGCGCCCGATGGAGTCGGTGCGTTTCGGCGGCGGCCTGGACAATGTCGGCGGCCCGATGCTGGCGAGCCTGCTCGCGCAGACGCGTCCCTACGGCAACGTCGCCAGCGCAGGCCTGGCCGCCAGCGCAGAGCTGCCCGCCTCGGTGATGCCCTTCATCATCCGCGGCGTCTCGCTGCTGGGCGTGGCCTCCGCCGGCACCGCGCGCGACATCCGCGACGAGGTGTGGCAGCTGCTGGCCTCCGACTGGAAACCGCGCCACCTGGACCGCATCTGCACCCGCGAAACCACGCTCGACGGATTGCCCCAGGTGTTCGCAGACATGCTCGCGGGCGGCTCGGTCGGCAGGACCCTTGTCACATTCCCGTAGCCGGGCACGTTGGCAGGACCGGCCCGGCCGCTACAATCGTCCGACCTAAAGGGGAATCCGTATGGCGCGCATCCTCATCGTCGACGACTCGCCCTCTCAGCTGATGGGCATCCGGCGCATCGTCGAGAAGCTCGGGCACGAGGCGGTGACCGCCGAGGATGGGGCCGCCGGCGTGCGTGCCGCGAAGGAGCACCTGCCGGACCTGATCCTGATGGACGTGGTGATGCCCAACCTCAACGGGTTCCAGGCCACGCGCACGATCAAGCGCGACGCTGCCACCGGACACATCCCGGTGATCCTGGTGACCACCAAGGACCAGGAAACCGACCGCATCTGGGGCATCCGCCAGGGCGCGCAGGGTTACCTCACCAAGCCCTTCAGCGAGGCCGAGCTCACCGAGGCGATCCTGTCGACCATCGGCCACGGAGCCGAGCCGCCCCCGGCCGGCAGCGCGGCCTGAGGCCACCGCTGCAGGCCGCCGGCGCTCAGCTGCGGCGCCAGTCGCCGCCGAAAGCCTCGCGCAGGTTCTCATAGGCCTCGCGCTGGGCGGGTTCGCGTGGCGCGGGCGCCTGGATCTCCAGTTCAACCAGCTGGTCGCCCGCGGCCGACCCGGCCGGGCCCGGCAGTCCGCGCCCGCGAAGGCGCAGCTTGCGACCGGCTTCCGAGCCGGCCGGAATCTTCAGTTCGACGCGCCCGCCCAGGGTCGGCACGCTGACCGTCGCCCCCAGCGCCGCTTCCCACGGCGCCACCTGCAGCACGTGGATGATGTTGCGGCCGTCGACCTCGAACTGGGGATGGGCGGCATACTCGATCTCGAGCAGCAGATCGCCGCCGTGTCCGCCCTGGCGCGCCAGCCGGATCACCTGTCCCGGCCGCACGCCCGCCGGCACCCGCACGTCGAAGGAGCGTCCATCGACGCCGATGCGGACGCTGTCGCCCCGGTACACGTTCTCCAGCGCCACCGCCAGGCGTGCGCGCGTGTCGCCCACACCCACGCCGGGGCCGCCGCGGGGCCGCGGCCCGGCGCCACCGCCGTTGCCGTGGCGGCGGAACAGGCTCTCGAAGAAATCGCTGAAGCCGCCGTCCGCCCCGCCGCCGGCGAACACGTCCTCGAAGTCGAACCCGGCCGGCCCGCCGCCGAACCCGGCTGGAGGCACCTCGTCGCCGGGACGGTAGCCGCCGGCCCGGAGCTGGTCGTAGGCCTTGCGCCTGGCGGGGTCGCGCAGGGCCTCATAGGCCTCGTTGAC
The DNA here is from genome assembly GCA_023444765.1 of Pseudomonadota bacterium. Classification (GTDB taxonomy): domain Bacteria; phylum Pseudomonadota; class Gammaproteobacteria; order Xanthomonadales; family Xanthomonadaceae; genus Luteimonas. Next base: position 14,993 of record JAEXLY010000168.1, read on the forward strand.
GGCCTTGAACTTTTCTTCCGCGCCAGCCTCCTTGCTGACGTCGGGATGATACTTGCGCGCCAGCCGCCGGTAGGCGGACTTGATCTCCGCCTCGCCCGCGTTGGGTTCCACGCCCAGGACGCTGTAGTAATCCTTGAACTGCATGCTCGCTCCACGACGACGGCCCGCACGCGGGCCGTCGCAGTTTACCGGTGGCGGTGCGCGCTCACTGCGCCGCCGGGGCGCCCACCTGGATGCGACGCGGCGTGGTTTCCGGCCGTTTGGGGATCGTGATTTCCAGCACGCCGTTGCGGCCGCTGGCGGCCACGCCTTCGGGGTCGGCGCTGTCGGGCAGCGCGAAGCGGCGATGGAAGCTGCCGTAGCGGCGCTCCACCCGCGAGAAGCGCTCCGTCTCCGTGGTCGACTCGCTGCGGCGTTCGCCGCGGATGGAAAGGATGCCCTTGTCCATCTGCACCTCGATGTCCTGCGGATCGATGCCCGGCAGGTCGGCGTAGATCACGAACCGGTTGGCCTCTTCCTTGATGTCCACGCGCGGCACCCACTGCGCGGTCACCACGGCCGAAGCGTCGGTGTCCTCCTGGCCGAAGAAGCGGTCGAACACCTGCTTGATCTCATCTTGCAGCGCCATTTCCGAGGGGCGCTGGCGATAACGGACGATGCTCATGTCGGGTCTCCTGGGAGTCTGCGGCGGCGCCAGGCCGCCATGGCGCGAATTTGGGAACGCACCCGCCGCTTTCAAGCCCCCGCCACGCTGGTCCGTGCGAGGATAGGCGGCATCCATCCTCCCCGGCAGGCCCCCATGACCATCCAGATCGGCGACCGAATCCCCGAAGTGGTGCTCAAGTACATCGACGATGGCGTCCAGGCGATCGACACGCCCACGCTCTTCGACGACAGCAAGGTCGTGCTGTTCGCCGTCCCCGGCGCATTCACCCCGACCTGCTCCGAACGGCACCTGCCCGGTTTCATCGAGCATTTCGCCGAGTTCCGCGACCGCGGCATCAACGTGGCCTGCATGGCGGTCAACGACCCGTTCGTGATGCAGGCCTGGGGCGAGCAGCTGTCGGTCCCGAAGGGGCTGCGCATGCTTTCGGACGGCAACGCCGACCTCACCCGCGCGCTGGGCCTGGAAATGGACGCCAGCGGCTACGGCATGGGCGTGCGCAGCAAGCGCTTCGCACTGTACGCCGAGGACGGCGTGGTCAGGCAGCTGTTCGTCGAGGCGCCCGGCGAGTTCCGCGTTTCCAGCGCCGAGCACATGTTGGCGCACCTGCCCGGATAGCAGGCCGCGACGGCCGACGGCAGCCGGTTCCGCCACGGGCTCCACCCGTGGCG
>JAEXLY010000196.1 GCA_023444765.1 Pseudomonadota bacterium
AACCACCGGCGCGTTCTCGACCAGCGCCGCCTCCATCACCGCCACCGGCCCGAACCCGCCATCGGGCAGGGCCGCATAGGCGGCCGACAGATCTGCCGGATGCACCTGCGCCCGCTCCAGGTTGGGCCAGCCGGTAGCCAGCGCGCGCGCCGCGGCATCCAGGTCGCCGGCCAGCAGCGCCGCCTGCACCTCCGGCCGCGCCAGGTGGTTGTCCATGCGGATGAGTTCGCCGCGCAGGTTGGTCGAAGCCACGCTGGCGGCGGTATCGCGTGCCAGCGTGGCACTGGTGCGGCGCGTGTCGTCCTGCAGCCCGCGCCAGCCGCTCCAGGCCAGCCACAGCGCCAGCAGCAGCAGCGCCAGCGACAGCCAGGGCAGGAGGGGCCGTGCCTGCGCGAAGGCGCGCGCCCTGGACGATCGGCTCGTTTCGCTCATGTCGTTTATCCGTTGGTCCCTGTCAGCGCACGCCGGTATGGCCGAAGCCGCCCGTGCCACGCGCGCTGTCGTTGAAAGTATCCACAAGCTGCAGCTGCGTTCGCACCACCGGCAACACCACCAGCTGGGCGATCCGGTCACCGGGCTGGATGGTGTACGTCTCGCGGCCGCGGTTCCACACGCTGATCAGCAGCGGCCCCTGATAATCGGCGTCGATCAGTCCGGTACCATTGCCGAGCACGATGCCGTGCCGGTGGCCGAGTCCCGAGCGCGGCAGGATCACCGCGCACAGCGTGGGGTCGCCGATATGGATGGCCAAGCCCGAAGGCACCAGGGCCGCGTCGCCGGGCGCCAGCGCCAGCGGTGCGTCGAGCGCGGCGCGCAGGTCCATCCCGGCGCTGCCCTCGGTGGCATGCGCCGGCAGCGGCCACTCGCTGCCCAGCCGCGGGTCGAGCAGCTTGACCTGCAGTACCACGTCCGGCCCGCTCATACGCTGCGCTCCGCGACCAGCCGCACCAGTTGCGCGGCGACCTCGGTCTTGGGCGCGGGCCCGAGCCTGCGTTCGCCGCCGTCCCAGTACACGGCCAGCGCGTTGTCGTCGCGCTCGAAACCGCCTTCGGCCGCGCCCACGAGGTTGGCGGCGATCAGGTCCAGGCGCTTGGCCTGCAGTTTGCCGCGCGCGTAGCGCTCCACGTCGTGGGTCTCGGCCGCGAATCCGACCACAAGCGACGGCCGCCGCGGATGCGCGGCCACCTCGGCCAGGATGTCGGGCGTGCGCACCAGTTCCAGCACCAGGGTGTCGCTGCCGGCGGTCTTCTTGATCTTGTGCTCGCACACGCTGCGCGGGGTGAAGTCGGCCACCGCCGCGGCCCCGATGTAGATGTCGGCCGGCAGCGCGCCCAGCACCGCGGCGTGCATCTGCGCCGCCGACCGCACGTCGATGCGCTGCACGCCTTCGGGCGTGGACAGGTGGACCGGTCCTGCGACCAGGACCACCGAGGCGCCGGCCGCATGCGCGGCGGCGGCCACGGCAAACCCCATCTTGCCGCTGCTGCGGTTGCCGAGAAAACGCACCGGGTCGATGTCCTCGAAGGTCGGCCCCGCGCTGACCAGTACGCGTCGCCCCGCCAGCGCCCCGGTCACGCGGCCTCCAGCGCAGCCACGATCGCGGCCGGCTCGCTGAGCCGGCCCGGCCCGGACTCGCCCTCGGCCAGCGGCCCGTCCTCGGGCCCGACCACCTGGGCACCACGCTCGCGCAGCAGCGCGATGTTGGCCTGGGTGGCCGGATGCAGCCACATGCGGTGGTTCATTGCCGGGCACAGGGTCAGCGGCGCGGTGGTGGCCAGGCACAGGGTGCTGACCAGGTCGTCGGCCAGCCCGTGGGCGAGCTTGGCCAGGGTGTTGGCGGTGGCCGGCGCGACCACGATGCGGTCGGCCCAGCGCGCCAGCTCGATGTGGCCCATCGCCGCCTCCGCGGCGGCGTCCCACAGGCTGGTGCGGACCGGCCGGCCACTGAGCGCCTGGAAGGTCTGCGCGCCCACGAAGCGCTGCGCGCTGTCGGTCATGGCCACCTGCACGGTGGCGCCGGCATCGCCCAGGCGGCGCACCAGTTCGGCGGCCTTGTAGGCCGCGATGCCGCCGCAGACGCAGAGCAGCAGGCGTTGTCCATGCAGGCCGCGCTGCACTGGCATCGTCAGGAAAGTCCTACGCCGGATCCGGTCGACAGCTTACCCGATGGCAGGCGGTCGTCCGGCGGCGGCGCGACCCGCGGCACGCTGCAATGGCAGCCATGCTGGCGGCCGGGCCGATGCGGCGCCCGACGCGATTTCCCCTGTCCCGCCAGGCCTCGCGCCGGCCGCCAGCGCCCACCTGTCGAGCACACGCATGCGCATCCGCGACTGGCCCAGCCTGGAACGTCCCCGCGAGAAACTGCTGGCGCGCAGCGCCGGCGCGCTGTCGGATGCCGAACTGCTGGCGATCTTCCTGGGCTCGGGCCTGCGCGGCCAGGATGCGGTCGCCACCGCCCGGCAACTGCTGGACCGGCACGGTCCGCTGCGTGCGCTGCTGGAACTGCCCGCACCGGAGATGGCGCGCCTGCCGGGGCTGGGGCCGGCGCGCGCCTGCATGCTCTCGGCCGCCCTGGAGCTGTGCAACCGCTGGCTGGCCGCGGGCCTGGAACGTGGAGAAGCGCTGACCGACCCCGCCTCGGCGGGGCGCTACTTCGCCCAGCGCCTGCGCGGGCAGGCGATCGAGGTCTTCGCCGTGCTGTTCCTGGACACGCGCCACCGCGCGCTCGGCTTCGAGGAACTGTTCCGCGGCACCATCGACGGCGCCGAAGTGCATCCGCGCGAAGTGGTGCGGCGCGCACTGGCGCACAACGCCGCGGCGGTGATCGTGGGCCACAACCATCCCAGCGGCAATCCCGAACCCAGCGCCGCCGACCGCGCGGTGACCGCGCAGCTCAAGCAGTCGCTGGCCCTGGTGGACGTACGGCTGCTCGACCATTTCGTGATTGGCGATGGCGCGCCGGTATCGCTGGCCGCACGCGGCTGGATCTAGGGACGCGCGGCCGCCAGCGCCTCGTCCAGTGGCAGCAGTGCGCGCATGGCATGGCCGGACGGGAGCGCCACGCCGTCCTCCACCGCCTGCGCGAACCGCACCGCGGGGTCGGATTCCAGTCGTCGGCGCAGGCGCAGGATGCGCGGATAGTCCGTGGGATCCAGGGCGCCATGGAACGTGGCCCAGCGGGCCACGCCCACGAACACCGCGTCGGCCAGGCTGGGGCGCTCACCCAGCAGGAAGGGCGCGTCGTCGAGCATGGCCTCGAGCCTGGCGTGGCGGTCGACCGCGGCCTCGCGGCCGAACGTGCGCAGCAACGCACGCGACGATTCCGTCATGCCGGCGGCCTCCATTGCGATCCAGTACGGCGTGAACGCCGACGTGAACCCGGTGTTGAGGTAGGCCATCAGCTGCCACATCCGTTCGCACGCGCGCGAACCGGGCGCGAAGCTCACGCGGCGTGCGTGGTCGCGCTGTTCGATCCAGCGCGCGATCGCCAGGGTCTCGGTCAGCACGCCGCCGTCGTCGCGGATCAGCACCGGGGTTTCGCGGCGGCCGTTGACCCGGCCGTACGCGTCCGTCTGCATCTGTGCAGGCATCTCCACCCGGGCCAGGCGGTAGGGCTCGCCCAGCCACTCGAGGGCGGCGACCAGGCCCAGGGAACTGCCCTGGGGATAGCCGGTGAGCAGGATGGGGGACATCACGATCTCCTCAGTTGGCGGGGGAGATGGATGGTCGTATCGTGGACTTTGCAGGTGAAGACTGCCGGGTTGACACCTATCGTCCACGTATGGAGACCTTTGCCATGGCCACCCGTCTCGATGACTGGTCCTGCTTCGTACACGCGGTGGACGCGGGCGGATTCACCGCCGCCGGTCGCCGGCTGGGGTGCCCCAAGACCACGGTCAGCAAGCGCGTCGCCGCGTTGGAGGCGCGCCTCGGCGTGCGCCTGCTCCACCGCAGCTCGCGCCGGTTCCAGCTCACCGATGCCGGCCGCGAGGTGTTCGAACATGCGCGCGCGGCGATGATCGAGCTCGAGGCGGCGGAAGAGGCTGTGCAGCGGCGCAGGGCCGAGCCGGCGGGCCCGGTGCGCCTCACCGCCTCGGTGCCGGTCGCCCAGGGCCGGCTCGCGCGGGTGCTGCCGGCGCTGGCGCTGCGCCATCCGCGGCTGCAGCTCCAGGTCCACGTCAGCGACCGCATGGTCGACCTGGTCCGCGACGGCTTCGACATCGCCATCCGCAGCCACTTCGCGCCCCTGCCCGATTCGGACCTGGTCGCCCGGCCCATGGGTCGCGATCCGGTCGTGCTGGCCGCCGCCACCGCCTACCTGGACGCGCACGGGTACCCGGACCCGCCGGCTGGGCTGGCCGGCCACGACGGCCTGGTCGTCGGTGCCGAGGCGCGCTGGCGGCTGGAGAACGCCGAGGGCGCGGCGTGCGAGGCGGCGCCCGTGCCGCGCTTCGTCGCCGACGAATCCACCGTACTGCTGGAGGCGGCGCTCGCCGGCCTCGGCGTGGTGGCCCTGCCCGCACCGATGCTGGCGCCGGCCCTGGCGGCCGGGCATCTGCGGCGCGTGCTGCCGGAGTGGCATGCGGGCATGGTCACCACGACAGTGCTGACCACACACCGCCGCGGCCAGCTGCCCGCGGTGCGCGCGGTGGTCGACGCCCTGTGCGGGGCCGGTTGAACGCAGCCCCCGATCCGGCCGCGGTCCGGGCAACCGCTATAATTCCCGGTTCCCCGCCAGATCCACACCCAGTGAAATCCCAGCTCCGCGGCCTGGTCGAACAGGCCATCGCCACCCTGCGCCAAGCAGGCACGCTGCCCGCCGACCTCGTCGCGCCCGACTTCGTGATCGAGCGCCCGAAGGACCGTTCGCACGGCGACTTCTCGACCAACGTCGCGATGCTGCTGGCGAAGCCGGCCAGATCCAACCCGCGCGCGCTGGCGCAGTTGCTGGTGGAAGCGATCGAACGCGGCGGCGACATCGCCTCGGTGGAGATCGCCGGCCCGGGCTTCCTGAACTTCCGGCTCTCGCCGGCGGCATGGGCCCGGCAGCTGGCGCGGGTGCACGCGCAGGGCGCGGACTACGGCCGCAACGACAGCGGCGCCGGGCGGACCGCGGGCGTGGAGTACGTCTCGGCCAACCCGACCGGGCCACTGCACGTCGGCCACGGCCGCGCCGGCGCGATCGGCGACTGCATCGTGCGCGTGCTGCAGGCCAACGGCTGGAACGTGCGCCGCGAGTTCTACTACAACGACGCCGGTGTGCAGATCAACAACCTGGCGCTGTCCACGCAGGCGCGCGCGAGGGGCCTCGGGCCCGGCGACGCCGACTGGCCGGCCGACGCCTACAACGGCGACTACATCGCCGACGTCGCCGCCGCCTACCTGCGCGGCGACAGCATCGAGGTCGAGGGCCACGTCGTCACCGGCAAGGACGATGCCGACGACCTCGATGCCATCCGCGCCTTCGCCGTGGCCTACCTGCGCCGCGAGCAGAACGACGACCTCGCCGCGTTCGGCGTGTCGTTCGACGTGTACTTCCTGGAATCGTCGCTGTACACCGAGGGCAAGGTGGAAGAGACCGTGCGCGAGCTGGTCGCCCACGGCCACACCTACGAGGAAGGCGGCGCGCTGTGGCTGAAGACCACGGACTTCGGCGACGACAAGGACCGCGTGATGCGCAAGTCCGACGGCAGCTACACCTATTTCGTGCCGGACGTGGCCTACCACCTGAGCAAGTGGCAGCGCGGCTACGAGCGCGCCATCACCGAGCTCGGCGCCGACCACCATGGTTCGCTGGCGCGGGTGAAGGCCGGTCTGCAGGCGCTCGATGCCGGCATCCCGAAGGATTACCCCGAGTACGTGCTGCACCAGATGGTCACGGTCATGCGCGGCGGCGAGGAAGTGAAGCTGTCCAAGCGCGCCGGCAGCTACCTCACCCTGCGCGACCTGATCGACGAGGCCGGCGCGGACGCCGTGCGCTGGTTCCTGGTGGCGCGCAAGCCCGACTCGCAGCTGGTGTTCGACATCGACCTGGCGCGCAGCCAGTCGCTCGACAACCCGGTCTACTACGTGCAGCTCTCGCACGCGCGCATCTGCGGCCTGCTGCGGCAGCTGGGCGAGCGCGGCCTGGGCTTCGACCTCGACAATGGGCTGGCGCAGCCGCTGGACCTGGCCGATGCGCCGCTGCGCGACCTGCTGATCGACCTCTCGCGCTGGCCGGAAATCGTCGCCACCGCGGGCGAGCAGCTTGAACCCCACCTGATCGCGGCCTACCTGCTCGAACTGGCGCAGGGCTTCCAGACGTATTACAACGACCATCAGTTCCTGGTGGACGATGCGGCGGTGCGCGATGCGCGCCTGGCCCTGGCGCTGGCGGTACGGCAGGTACTGGCCAATGGCCTGGACCTGCTGGGCGTACACGCGCCCGAACGGATGTGAGGCAGTAACCCGATGGCGGCAAGACGCGGCAAATCGCAGGCACGGCGCAACGACGGCAATGGCCTGCCCGGCTGGGCGTGGATGATCCTGGGCATCGTGATCGCGCTGGTCGCGGTGCTGGTGGTCCCGCGCTATCTCAAGCCCGACGGCAACGACGGCTTCTTCCGCCCGCAGCCCAATCCGGCCGCGCGCCCTCCGGTGAGCGCCATCGACGAGGGCGATGCTCCCGTGGAAGAGACGCCGGCACGCAGGCGACCGGCCGCCGCGGCCGCGCCGGAACCGGAGGCGCCCGAGTACGATTTCTACACCGTCCTGCCCGAGCAGGAGGTGGCGCTGACCGATGCCGAGCTGGCCGCCAGCGCGCGCGAGGAAGCCGAGCGCCAGCGGCGCACGCTTGCCGCCCAGCGGCAACGGGAACAGGACGCGGTGGC
>JAEXLY010000226.1 GCA_023444765.1 Pseudomonadota bacterium
CTGCGGACCAGCGCGCAGCGACGCCGGGTCGCGAGCCGCGCGAGGCAGCCGGTCGGCAGGCCTGTCGCGCCGGCGAGGCGGTGTGCCGGCTCAGCCGGTCACGACCCGGTCGCGGCCCTGCCGCTTGGCCTCGTAGAGCGCGGCGTCGGCGCGCTGCAGCAGCGCGTCCGCGCCTTCGTGTCCGTTGCGCTCCACCACGCCTGCGCTGATGGTGCAGGCGATGGCGACATCCTCGTCCGGGCCGATCGTCAACGCGGCGATGTCGCGGCGCGCGCGTTCGAGCAGCGAGACCGCCGCGGGCAGGGCGGTGTCGCGCATCACCACCAGGAACTCCTCGCCGCCCAGTCGCGACACCGACAGTTCCGGGCGCCGCAGCGAGGCCTGCATCTGCCGCGCCACCTGCGCCAGCACACGGTCGCCGCCCTGGTGGCCATAGCGATCGTTGATGTGCTTGAAGCGGTCGAGGTCCACGATCGCCACGCACATCGGCGCATGGGCGGCGTCGGCCTGCTGCAGGGCCGAGGCCAGGCGCTGGTCGCCCGCGCGGCGGTTGGGCAGCCCGGTCAAGGAATCGTGGCTGGCCTGGTGCGCCAGCTGCTCCACCAGCCGTTCGCGCTGGCGCGAGGCCTCCTCCAGTTCGCGGTTCTTCTCCCGCAGCTGCGCGGTGCGCTGCGCCACCTCGACTTCCAGCGCACGGGCGCGCCGGCGCTGGCGGCGTCCGAGGGCGTGATGGAGCAGCACGAACGCCAGCAGCAGCGTGGCCGCGCCCGGCACCACCGCCCAGGGCCGCGCCCACCAGGGTGGGTCGACCTGGAGGTCGACGCCGGTCGACGCGGCAGGCCGGCTCCAGTCCGCGGGCGCATGCGCGACCTGGACCTCGAAACGCAGCCGCCCGGTGGGCAGGTTGGTGTAGGTCACCTCGCGCGCGGTGCCGGCCTCGATCCAGCCCGCGTCCACGCCCTGCATGCGGTAGCGGTAGCGCAGGGCGTTGGGCTGGCGCAGGCTCAGGCCCGCATAGCGGATCTGCACGCGCGCACCCGGCTGCAGCACGCCCACCTCCGACGGCGCGAGCTGGCGGCCGTCGATCTGCAGCGCATCGATCACCAGCGGCACCTCACCGCGGCCGCGCTCCATGACCAGCGCCGGGTCGAACACCGCCACTCCGCTGGCCGTCGGCAGCCACACCTCGCCATTGGCCATGCGCCAGCCGGCCGGCGCACTGCCGCCGTTGGCCTGCCGGCTCGGCATGCCGTCGTCGCGGTCGAAGACCTGCACGTCCAGGCGCGCGCGCGCGCCGCGATCCACCGCCTCGAACGAACGCCGCGGCACCCGCATCACGCCATGGTTGCCGCTCATCCACAGGTTGCCGTGGGCGTCGTCGAGCAGCCGGAACACGCTGCTGCCGCGCAGGCCCTGCGTCGCGCCGTACTGGCGCCAACCGCCGTCGCGCTGGTGGAGCACGCCGCGGTTGCTGGCCACCCAGGTGCCGCCATCGGCGTCGTGCAGGAAGTCGAAGGCCGACTGCGCCGGGAATCCCTGGTCCGGGCGCAGCACCACCAGGTGTCCGTCGGGTTCGCGCCAGGCCATGCCACCGAGTTGGCCGATCCACAGTCGCCCGTCGCCGCTGCGCTGCAGCGCCCGCACCGGCAGCGCGGGCAGGCCCGGCAGCGGCTGCGGATCCAGACGGCCGTCGCGCCAGGCCACCAGGCCGCGCTCGGTGCCGATCCACAGGGTGCCGTCGGGATCCTCCAGCAGGGCGCGCACCTGCTCGGTGGCGAGCGGGTGGTCGCCGGTCGCCAGTGGCCGCACCGGCGCCGGATCGCCCGGCCCCACCCGCAGCACGCCACGGTTGTAGGTGCCGGCCCAGACGCCGCCGCCGGCCGCCGGCGCCAGCGCCAGCACGCTCGACGGCGGCGTGCCCGGCAGCGGGAACAGCAACCCGGGCCGCGCATCGCGGATGCGGCTCAGGCCGAGCGAGTGGCCGATCCAGACCTGGCCGTCGCCGGTCTGCAGCACGCTGCGGATGTAGTCGGACGGTAGACCCGGTTGGCGTGCGATGCCACGGACCGGGCCGTCGGCGATCCGGAACAGGCCATGCGTGGTGCCGAACCAGACCAGGCCCTCGCGATCCTGGAACAGTGCGCCGGTGGCATAGCCCACCACGCCCTCGTCCTCGCCCCAGCGATGCCAGCGGCCGTTGCGGTGGCGCAGCACGACGCTGTCGGTGCCGGTGACCCACAGCGCGCCCGCGTCGTCCAGCAGGAGGCCTTCGGCACGTTCCGCGCGCATGGCCTGCAGGCGCCCGTCGCGGTGGCGCCAGACCCCGCGCTCGCTGGCGATCCAGGTCGCGCCGCCCGCGTCGCGTACCAGCGCGCGCACCTCGCCGGCAGGCAGGCCCAGCCGTTCGCCCAGGGCTTCGAGGCGCCCGCCGTGCCAGCGGAACAGACCCCCGCGCAGCCCCAGCCACAGGCTGCCGTCCTCCTGGGCGAGCATGCCGTGGACCGTGCGCCCGGCCAGCGACTGGCCACCTGCCACCCGCGTGCAGCGGCCGTCGGCCAGCAACCGGTAGAGGCCGTCGCGTGCGGCCAGCCAGGGCACGCCATCGATGCCCGGCGCAAGCTGGCTGACCTGGAGCACGGCGATGTCCCGGCATGCCGGCCGGGCTTCGCCATTCGCTGGAACCCGCACCAGCCCGGGACCATCGACCGCCACCAGCATGCTGCCGTCCGCATCGCGCCACAGCCGCCGCGACGGCCGCGGCGCGCCGGAGGAGTCGTGCAGGCGCGCGACTTCGGAAAAGCCCAGCCCGTCGAAGCGCGCCGTGCCCTCCCAGGTGGTGACCCACAGGAACCCGTCCGGGCTCTGGTCGATGTCGTGGATCTGGCTGTGCGGCAGGCCGTCGTCCGCGCTCCAGCGGGTGATCGTGTAGCGTTCCGGCGGCAGTTCGGGGTCGAGCGCGCAGGAGGGCGCGGCCAGCACCAGGCCGGCAGCGGCCAGCAGGCAGGCGAAGCGATGCCGCCACGCATGCATGGCCGCGCTGGATGCCGGCAATGGCATGCCTGTGTCCGTGCCCCTGTTCACGTCCCGTGCCAATTCTAAAGGGCCACGTTGCGGCGGGCCGTGGCCGGGTTCACGACGCGGCCCGATCAGGTGACGATATGTGCATGCCGTCCCATCCCGAATCCGCCCTTCCCCTTTCGGATCCGCGCCCGGAACCGCCGGACCCGCCGCTGCCCGGCGACTGCTGCGACAGCGGCTGCGACCCCTGCGTGCACGACAGCTACAGCGAGGCGTTGCAGCATTACCGCGAGCAGCTGGCGCAGTGGCGCGCCCGGCATCCTGACGCGGACTGATCCGGGCCGCGTCGCGCGTCCGCCGGATGACGCCGCCGCCCCGCCGCACACCGCGCAGGCCGCCCGCCCGTTGG
>JAEXLY010000072.1 GCA_023444765.1 Pseudomonadota bacterium
TTCGCCGGCACCGCCTCGTTCGCGATGCGCGGCGCCGCCACCGGGCAGGCGCGCAGCGACTACGAGGGCGAGGCCGCCCTGCGCATCGGCGGCAGCCGGATCGACGCGCGCGGCACCCTCACCGACCGGATGCTGCTCGATGCGCGGCTCGCGCCGCTGGACCTGGGCGACCTGCTGCCCGGGGCCGCCGGCACCCTGCGCGGTACGCTGCAGGCGCAGGGCGCGCGCACCGCACCCGACCTGGAGGCCGACCTCGAGGGAACTGGACTGCGCTGGGGCGATTACGCCGCCGGCACCCTGCGCGTGCAGGGACGGTTGCCGTGGTCGCGCGGCAGCGGGCAGCTGGTGGTCGAGGGCAGCGGACTGCAGGCTGGCCTGGCGCTCGACCAGGTGCGTATCGATGCGCGCGGCGCAGTCGAGGACCTCCGGCTCGACGCCCAAGCGCGCAACGAGGCGCTGGGATCGCTCGCCCTGCAAGGCAGCGCGCGCCGCGCCGGCCAGGCCTGGAGCGGCGAGCTGGCTGCCCTGCGGCTGGTGCCGTCGCGCGGCGCGGCCTGGCGATTGCAGTCGCCGGCGCGCTGGGCCTGGCGCGGCGGCGGCTGGAACCTGTCGCGTTCCTGCCTGGATGCCGCCGGCGGCGGCGCACTGTGCGCCGGGGCCGAGTGGCCGCGGGGCGGATTGTCGGTGACCGGGACGCAGCTGCCGTTGGCGCTGGTGTCGCCGTGGCTGCCGGAACGCGAGGGCGGGCGGCCATGGACGCTGCGCGGCGAAGTGGACATCGACGGCCAGCTGCGGCCGGCCGGCAACGCCTGGGCCGGACACCTTGAACTGCGCTCGGCCAGCGGCGGCCTGCGCAACAGTGCGCGTTCCCGCAGCGACCTGCTCGGCTACCGCGACCTTCGCCTGGACGCGCAGTTCACTCCCGCCCGCATCGAGGCCAGCCTGGCCACCGTCTTCAACGACGATGGCCATGTGCGCGCGCGCATCGCCACCGGCTGGGAGCCCGCCTCCGCCCTGTCGGGCGAGTTGCGCGCGGACACCGACGAGCTCACCTGGCTGGAACTGTTCTCCCCCGACATCGTCGAGCCGGCCGGTCGCCTGACCGCCGACATCGAACTCGGCGGTCGGCGCGCCCAGCCCGTGCTCAGCGGGCAGGCCCGGCTGAGCGGGTTCAGCGCGGAACTGCCGGCACTGGGCATCCTGCTCGAATCGGGCGAGGTCGGCCTGCAGGCGCAGCCCGATGGCGGTGCCCGCATCCGCGGCAGCGTCGCCTCGGGGGGCGGCGGCACGCTCGCCATCGACGGCAACCTGAACTGGCGCGACACCAGCGCCCCGCTGCTGCTGCGCCTGACCGGCCAGGACGTGCTGGTCTCCAACACGCGCGACCTGCGCATCATCGCCGACCCGGAGATCGAGGTGCGCTACCGTGCCGGCCAGCCACTGTCGGTCTCCGGTACCGTGACCGTGCCCAGCGCGATGATCGACCTGGAGCGCCTGGATCGCGGTGTGTCGGTCTCGTCGGACGTGGTTGTCCTCGACCCGGTGGATCCCGAGCAGGGCATGGCATCGGCGCTGCAGCTCGATCTCGGGCTCGCCATGGGCGAGGACGTGCGCCTGCGCGGCTTCGGCCTGGACGGCACGCTTGGCGGCAGCATGCGCGTGCGTGCATATCCCGGCCGGGAGATGACCGGAAGCGGGACGCTCGAGGTCGGCGGCCGCTACACCGCCTACGGGCAGAGGCTGCAGGTGACCCGCGGACGGCTCACCTTCAACGGACCGGTGTCCGATCCCCTGCTCGACATCCGAGCCGAACGCCGGATCGAGGCCCAGGGCATCACCGCCGGCATCAGCGTGACCGGGCGCGCCTCGGCTCCGCAGGCGGACGTGTGGACGGACCCGGCCAGCGACAATGCGCAGGCCCTGTCCTATCTCGCCCTTGGACGGCCGCTGTCCAACCTGTCCAGCGCGGAAGGGCGCCAGCTCGATGCCGCTTCCGCGGCGCTCACCGCCGGCGGCAGCATGCTGGCCGGGCAGCTGGGGGCGCAACTGGGCCTGGACGATGCCGGCGTGTCCCAGTCGCGCGCCCTCGGCGGCAGCGTGCTCGGGATCGGCAAGCAACTCTCGCCGCGGCTGTACGTGGGCTTCGGGGTTTCGCTGCTCGGCACCGGCCAGGTACTGACACTCAAGTACCTGCTGCGTCGCGGCTTCGACATCGAGATCGAGTCGAGCACGCTGGAAAGCCGCGGCTCGATCAACTACCGGCGGGAAACGGACTGACGGCGACGCGAGGCCAGGTGCGCGGGCGCCGTGCGGGTCCGGTCCCGGGGATTCACGCGGACCTGTTCGTCCCTTGGCGCGGCACTTGCGCCCGTCGACCGCGGATCATCGTCGCGCACGCGAACCGGCCGCGGGTTCCAGGAACGGCGATCGCCGCCCGGATCTGCCGACCTGCGGCTGACGCGGCCGATCACCGGGCACCGCAGTGTCTGCGGCGCCCCGCAACGTTCAGGCTGCAGAGCGCTTCTGCCCCGCGTGCCTGCCCTCGTCGATCTCCTCCACCAGCTTGGCGCAGAAGGCCGGCAGGTCGTCCGGCGTACGGCTGGTGATCAGGCCTTCGTCGACCACGACCTCCTCGTCCACCCACTTCGCCCCGGCGTTCTCCAGGTCGCGGCGGATGTTGGGCACCGAGGTGAGGGTGCGGCCCTCGAGCACCTCCGCGTTGGCCAGCACCCAGGGGCCGTGGCAGATGGCGGCGACCGGCTTGCCGGCCTTGAAGAACTCCCGGGTGAAAGCCAGCGCCTGCTCGTCCACGCGCAGCGCGTCGGGGTTGAACAGCCCGCCGGGGATCACCAGGGCGTCGTAGCGACCGGCATCGGCCTGGGCCAGCTCCACGTCCACCGACACCTGCTCGCCCTTGTCGAAATGCCTGAACCCCTGCACCGTGCCACCCTTGGGCGACACCACGTGGACCTCGGCCTGGTGCTCCTTCAACGCCTTCATGGGCTCCAGCAGTTCGGACTGCTCGAACCCGTCCGCGGCGAGGATCGCGACGCGCTTTCCGCTCAGATGGCTCATGGATGGCTCCTGTGGGGTGGGAGCCGACCACGCTAGCGCCCACCATGATCAGGCGCTGCGAAGGAATCGTCCCGTTCGCGTCAAGGCGGCTTGCCCGGCGCGGCGGAAACCAGCCGCCGCAGGCTGCCGTCGGACGCGTCGAAGAAAGCCGGGGCCGGGTGCCCCCGGCGCCACGGCTTGCCCGCCTAGGGCTGCGCCGGCGGGGCAAGGCGCTGCTGTACCTCCTCGCGCAGCTGCGCCAGCTCGACCTCGGCCAGTCGCCGCTGCTCGATGCCGTCGCGGTGGATCTGGCGCACCTCCTCCACCGTCTGGATCAGCTGCTCGTGGACGTGGCGCAACGTGGCCACGTCGATCACCGCGCGCTGGTTGGCCTTTGCGGTCTCGACCGATGTCTCGCGCATCAGCTCGGCGTTCCTGCGCATGATCTCGTTGGTGGCGTCGTCGATCGCGTTGGACAGCTCGACCGCGTTCTTCTGCTCGTTCAGAGACAGCTGGATCGCGAACTGGCGCTTCCACGAGGGGATGGTGATGTTGCGCACCGAGTTGAACTTCTCGATCAGCTGGATCGCGTTGGCCTGGATGATGCGGATCATGGGCAGCGACTGGTCGGCCGCGTGCTGCATCACCGCCAGGTCGCCGATCCGCTTGTCGAGCAGGCGCATCGCATTCTCGATCTCGGCCCGGCGCGTGCGCGACTGCGGGTCCTCCCCCGCGAGCGACGCCTGCTCGCGCGCCAGTTCGGCCAGCCGCTGCCGTCCGGCGGCCACGTGCAGGCCCAGTGCCCGCCGCTCCTCGAGCACGATCGCGTACATGCGGTCGAACTCGCCCACGCGTTGCGCCTGCACGTCCTGTTGCCGGGCGACGTCCTGCATCAGCTGCTCGATCTGCCGGTTGGTGTCGCTGAACTTCTGCACCAGCTCGCCACGCGAGGCGCGCATGCGGTCGATGAGCACGCCGATCACCGGCAGCTTCGACCTGCCGCCAAGACTGTCGAGGTTGAGCGAACGTGCGATCCGCACTACCTCGCCCAGCTTGTCGCCGGCCGCGTCGAGGTCGCGGTTGCGTACCTGGTCGAGCAACTGGCTGGAGAACGCGGCGGTCTTGCCCGCCGCCTCCCGACCGAAGACGTGCAGGTTGCCCGGGGTGATGTCCTGCAGCGCCTTCCCGGCCTCGGCGATCGCGCCGCGGTCGGCCTCGTCCAGGCCGAGCGCCTTGAGGGCCTGCGCGTCGAGCACATCGGTGGATGGAACGAGGGCGCTGCCGCCGCTGGTGTCGTGCGTCATGGGTCTGCTCCGGTGCCTGCAGGGGCCTGTCGGGGATCGAGTGTAGCGGGCATCGCGGCGACTTCCGCCTCGATGGCGGCATGCGCGCGCGCGGCATCCGCGCCGCGCGCCGCGCCTGCCTGCGCCGCCTCGCCTAGCGCACGCTGGCGCCACGCGGGCAGGAGCACGTCGCGGATGCGCTGGTAGCGGGCAAGCAGGTCGAGCATCTGGCCGCGCAGCAGCGCCAGTTGCGCCGCTCCGGTACGCCACGAGGCGCTCACGGTGGCGAGCTGGCCAAGGCGCTGGCGCAGCCGCTCGCGCGGCGCGATGGCGCCGGGATCCGCGTCGGCGCCCGCCTGCGGATGCGCGTCGAGCCACTGTCGTGCCTGCACGCTGCGCAGTTCGATGGCCTGCACCGCCGCTTCCACTTCGCCCAGGAGCGCCTGCTGCAGGGCCACCCGCGCGCGCACGGCTCCAGCCTCGGCGTCCGCACGCACGAGCAGCACGCCGAGCCGGTCGCGCAGCTGCCGCGCTTCGGCCTCGGCCTGGACATCGCGCCCGAGCAGCCGGCCCATCAACCCCGTGCGTCGCCGGGCCAGCCGCGGATGACCGGCCTCGAGCGCGCGCCGCAGTTCGTCCAGGCGGGCGACCAGGGCGGCCGCCGCGGCGCGGTCGAGCGCCTCGGCCCGCCGCGGCTCCCGCGCCGCGGCCAGCGCGTCGCCG
>JAEXLY010000132.1 GCA_023444765.1 Pseudomonadota bacterium
TGCTCCTGCTCAGCGGTGGCCCCTACCCCAACCTTCCCCCGCAAGCGGGGGAGGGAGCAGAACCCCGCGGCCGGGGAGGGCATGGAAACGCCAGCGCCGGCGCATGCTCCTGCTCAGCGGTGGCCCCTAACCTTCCCCCGCAAGCGGGGGAGGGAGCAGAACCCCGCGGCCGGGGAGGGCATGGAAACGCTAGCGCCGGCGCATGCTCCTGCTCAGCGGTGGCCCCTACCCCAACCTTCCCCCGCAAGCGGGGGAGGGAGCAGAACCCCGAGGCCGGGGAGTGCATGGAAACGCCAACGCCGGAGCATGCTCCTGCTCAGCGGTGGCCCCTACCCCAACCTTCCCCCGCAAGCGGGGGAGGGAGCAGAACCCCCGAAGCCGGGGAGTGCATGGAAACGCCAGCGCCGGGAGCATGCTCCTGCTCCTGCTCCTGCTCCTGCTCCTGCTCCTGCTCCTGCCCGCTCCCGCTCCCGCTCCCGCTTCCTGCTCCCTCCCCCGCTCGCGGGGGGGGGCTGGGGTGGGGGCGCGCGCGTAGCGCGCCGCGTCAGGCCGCTTCGGCCGCCTTCTGGCGCGGCCCTTCGCGCAGCGCCTTGCCCACCATCGACACCAGCAGCTCGAGTTCGTCGGCGGTGGTCTCGAAGCGCGGAGTGAAGCGCAGCGAATTGGCGCCGCCGTGGATCACGCCGATGCCGTGCTCGCGCAGCCATTCCTCGGTGGAGCCGGCGCCATAGCACTTGAACTGCGGCGACAGCTCGCAGGAGAACAGCAGGCCGGTGCCCTGGACGCCGGTGATCAATCCGCCGAGTTCGGCCTTGAGCGCCTCGAGCCGCGCGACGGCTTCGCGGCCGCGCTCGCGGATGTTGCCACGCAGTTCCGGGGTGATGGCATCGAGCACGACGCAGGCCACGTCGAGCGCGCGCGGGTTGGTGGTCATCGTGTTGCCGTACACGCCGCTGCAATAGAGCGCGGCGGTCTCCGCGGTCACCGCGAGCACCGACAGCGGGTACTGGCCGGCGTTGAGCGCCTTGGAATAGGTCTCCATGTCCGGCGGGGTGCAACCTTCGAAGCCGGGGTAGTCGACGATCGACAGCACGCCGTGGGCGCGCAGGCCGGCCTGGATCGAATCGACCAGCAGCAGGCTGCCGTGCGCGGCGGTGAGCTCGCGCGCCACGTCGTAGAACGCGCGGGGCAGGGCGCGGCCGGGGTCGCCTTCGCCCATCACCGGCTCCAGGAACACCGCCTCGATGAACCAGCCGTTGGCCTCGGCGTCGGCGAAGGCGCGGCGCAGCGCGTCGGCGTCGTAGGGATCGACCGCGATCAGCGAGTCCTCGCCGCGGAAGCTGGCCAGGTGCTGCTGGTAGGTCTTGCGGGTCGAATCGGAATACAGCGCCGGGCGCTCGGTGCGGCCGTGGAAGCTGCCCTTGACCACGAGCCGCTTGATCTTCGCGCCGGCGTGGCGGCCACCGGCATCGGTCATCAGCTTGCTGTTGACGTCGGCGATGCGTGCGGCCAGGCCCACCGCCTCCGAGCCCGAGTTCAGGCACAGGAAGCGCGCGAACGGGCAACCTCCGGCGCTGTGGCCGATCTCGCGGCGCAGGGCGCGGTCCAGGCGCAGCTGCGACAGGCTGGGCGTCATCACGTTGGCCATGGCCTGCGGCCGGGCCATCGCCTCCAGCACGGCCTCGGGCGCATGGCCGAAGCCGAGCATGCCGTAACCGCCGGAGTCGTGGACTACCGCGCCCTTGAGGGTCACGATCCACGGCCCGCGCGCGGTCAGCGCGACGTAGGGGTTCACCGCGTCGGTGGCATAGAAGTTCACGTAGCCGGCCTGCACCGCCTCGATCTGGGCCGCCTCGTCGAGCTCGAGCAGGTCGGCGAAGTCCTCGCGGATGCGCGCGTACTCGTCAGCCGCGGCCGCGATCGCCTCGCGCAGCTCGGGATGGCTGGTGGCCAGCCGTTCGAGCGTGGCGTCGTCCAGGCCGATGGTGCGGCGCTGGCCGCCATGGGCGCGCAGGGGGGCAAGGGCGGCGGTGATCGACATGGCGCTTCTCCTGTTGGGCGGGATCCGCGGCACCCCGACAGGGGGCCGCGGCCGGTTGCGGGCCGCCTGCGGCGGTCAGGCTTCCATTATCTCGATCCCTTCGTCGCAAGACAGGGGCAATCTGCGCGATTTTCCGTATGATTTCGGCGAATTGACGAAACTCCCCTGCACACATGCCGAAGATCACCCCGGCCGACGCGCTGCTGCTGTCCGCCCTGCGCGAAAACGCCCGCGCCTCCACCGCCCAGATCGCCCGCCGGCTCGGCCTGTCGCGGACCACGGTGCAGAGCCGGATCGAGCGGCTCGAGCGCGAGGGCGTGATCCGCGGCTACACGGTCCGGGTGGCTGCGGAGGTCGAACGCGGCCATATCCGTGCCCACATCCTGATCACCGTGCTGCCCAAGCAGATGCCGGCCGTCGTCCAGGCGCTGCACGACATGCCCCAGGTGCGCAGCCTGCACTCGGTGAGCGGCGCGCACGACCTGGTGGCGATGGGAGTGGTGCCGACCGTCGGCGACATGGACGAACTCACCGACCGCATCGGTGCGCTGGACGGGGTGGAGCGCACGACCTCTGCCGTGATCCTGTCGACGAAGTTCGAACGGTAATTGTCCTTCGCCCCCGGCGAAGG
>JAEXLY010000157.1 GCA_023444765.1 Pseudomonadota bacterium
CCGCGATCTCCAGTGCGCGTCGCGCCTGGGCCTGGCCGCGCACGTCGCGCATGTCGGGCCGCTCGACCCGGCGATGCGCCGGCGCCACCGCCGTCGGGAGCGTCTTCGCGCCGCCCAGCAGCGCGCAGACCTCGAGCAGGGTGCGCGCCGTGTACGTTTCGAGCCCCCCGGCCAGCGCGGCTTCCGGCCCGTTGGCCTCGGCGACGACCAGCCTGCGCCCGGCCTGCGCGCCCGCCAGCGCGGCCGGCAGGATGCCGTCCACCGGGCGCAGCTCGCCGGTCAGGCCCAGCTCGCCGATGAACTCGTGGTCGGCCAGCGCCTCGCGCGGGATCTGTCCGCTGGCCGCCAGGATGCCCAGTGCGATCGGCAGGTCGAAACGTCCGCCGCACTTGGGCAGGTCCGCTGGCGCCAGGTTGACGGTGATCCGCCGCGCCGGGAACTCGAACTGCGCGCACTGGATGGCCGCGCGCACCCGGTCCTTGGCCTCGCGGACCGCCGCCTCGGGCAGTCCCACGATCGACATCGAAGGCAGTCCGCCGCCCAGATGCACCTCCACCGTCACCGCAGGCGCGCGCACCCCTGCGCGCGCACGTCCGTGCACGAGCGCAAGCCCCATGATGGCGGGACTCAGTGGGTCGGGGCGCCGGACGCCGGGTCGGCCGGTACCGGCGAGGTGGACGAGGCAGCCTGCCGTGCCTCCAGTTCGGTCACCATCGCCTGCAGCTGCTCGAGCTTCTCCCGGGTGCGCAGCAGCACCGCGCGCTGCACCTCGAACTCCTCGCGGGTGACCAGGTCGAGCCGGGCCAGGCCCGACTGCAGCACGGCCTTGAAGTTCTCCTGCAGCTCCTCGCGGCTCTCGCGCAGGCCCGGGGGCACCAGGCCGCTGAGGCGGCGGGCGAGGTCGTCGATGTGGTTGAGGTCGATCATGCCGCTGCTCCGGTGCGTGGATGCGTCAAGCTTCGTCCGCCGCCCGTGAGGACGCAGTCGGGAGCCGTCGCGGCCGGCTGTAGGAAAACTCCGAGCGCCGGCGGGGGTATGCTAACCCCGCGTCGCGACCCCCGCCGCGCCCAACCGGATCCGTGGAGCCCGCTGATGAAGATGGTGATGGCGATCATCAAGCCGTTCAAACTCGACGACGTGCGCGAAGCGCTGGCCGAGGTGGGCGTGACCGGCATTACCGTCACCGAGGTCAAGGGCTTCGGTCGCCAGAAGGGCCATACCGAGCTCTACCGCGGCGCCGAGTACGTGGTCGACTTCCTGCCGAAGGTCAAGCTGGAGATCGCGGTGACCGACGACCAGGTCGACGCGGTCACCGAGGCCATCGTCAAGGCCGCCGGCACCGGCAAGATCGGTGACGGCAAGGTGTTCGTCTACGAGCTCGACCGCGCGGTGCGGATCCGCACCGGCGAACTGGACGGCGACGCGATCTGACGACGCCCTGGGGGCAGCCCGGAACCACCGGCCCTGTCCTTCAACCGCTATACGCATTCATCGTTCAATCCATGGAGAAGGGGGTCACGTGAAGTACGGAATGGTAGGGATCGGACTGGCAGCGCTGCTCGGCATCGGGCTTGCCGGCCACTCGGTGGCAAATGACGCGCGGCCGATCGTGGTCGACACGCGGGCGGATCTGATCCGGTCGCAGCAGGACACGATCCGGACGGAGGCGCTGGCACGAAAGGGCCGCTACCGCGACATGGACCAGGCCACCCTCGACCGGTTGTTGCGGGTGCAGGACCAGGTGCTCGCCTCCCTCGACGGCAAATCGTCATCCATGGACCTGAGCCCGCCCGACCAGCTCACGCTGTTCAACCAGCTCGAGGAGATCTCGGCCATCGTCAACAAGGCCGAGGACGACAGGATGGTCTGCGAGCGCGTGCGCCGTACCGGTTCGCACAGGACCGAGAACGTCTGCAAGACGGTGGCCCAGCGCCGGCACGATCAGGAGGCCGCGCGCAACGCGCTCGGCAACCGCGACAGCCGTTGCCTGACTCCCCAATGCGGAGGCGCCAGCACGATGCCCGAGGGCTGGTAGCCGTCGCGATGGGGCAGCGTCCTTCCGTGTGCCGGAGGACGCATGCCTCGGTGGCTCGCCGGATGGCGGGGAATGCTCCCGCGGACCTCCCAGCGCGTGCGCGCCGTCAGTCGGCGCGGTGCGCGCCGTGCAGGGCCTGCGCCACGAACGGCGGCAACGCCTGCGCGCCCTTGTGGATCTCGGCGCTGTAGTACTTCGTCTCGAAGGGCCTGGCGCGGGCGTCGGCCTCGCGGAAGTCGAAGCCGCCGGACTTGCGCGCCAGCGTGCACGACCACCAGCCGGTGGGATAGCACGGCTGCGGGAAGGGCAGCGTCTGGAAGCTGGTGAAACCGGCCTTGCCCATCTCCCCGCGCATCGCGCGGATCAGGTCGAGCAGCGCCAGCGGCGATTCGGACTGCTGCACGAGGATGCCGTCGTCCTTCAGCGCGCGGAAGCAGCTTTCGAAGAAGGCCTTGTTGAACAGGCCCTCGGCCGGGCCGACCGGGTCGGTCGAATCGACGATCACCACGTCCAGGCTGTCCGGCGCGCAGTTGGCCATGTACGCGATGCCGTCGTCGAAGAGGATCTGCGCGCGCGGGTCGCCGTTGGATTCGCACAGCTCGGGGAAATACTTCTCCGCCATGCGCGTGACCTGCTCGTCGATGTCGCACTGCACCGCAGTCTCCACGCTCGGGTGGCGCAAGACCTCGCGCAGCGTGCCGCAGTCGCCGCCGCCGATGATGACCACGTTCTTCGGATCCGGATGGGTGAACAGCGCCGGATGCGACATCATCTCGTGGTAGAAGAAGTTGTCGCGCGTGGTCACCATCATCGCGCCGTCGATCAGCATCACGTTGCCCCAGTCGGTCGACTCAAAGATCTCGATCTTCTGGAACGGCGACTGCACTTCGTCGAGCTTGCGCACGATGCGGAAGCCGATGGCCGAGCCGGTGGGGTCGAACTGTTCGTGCAGCCAGTCGCTGGCGGTCATGGGGGCGTCCTGTCGGTGCGAAAGGTCGGCGCGCCGGCGTCGGGCCGGTGCGGCGGGCGCGCATTGTAGCGGAGGCCCTGCGGCGGGAATGCGACGGTAGGGGGGCGTACGGGCGCCGGGTCCGGCCGCGGGGCGGTCGCCCGGGCTCCGATGGCGGTGCGCACGGGCCGCAACGCCCGCAGGGCCTAGAATGTGCGGCCCGATCCACCGGAAGCCTGCAATGACCGCCTGGTCGACCGAGCACGCGCGCAAGACCTATTCGATCCCGCACTGGGCCGAAGGCTACGTCGATGTCGACGAGGCCGGTCGCGTGCTGGTGCGCCCGCTCGGCGAGGGCGGCATCGGCATTGCGCTGCCGGAGATCGTCGACAAGGCGATGGAGCGCGGCGCCAAGCTGCCGCTGCTGGTGCGCTTCCCCGACATCCTCGGCGACCGCCTGCGCCGGCTGCAGGCCGCGTTCGAGCGCGCCCAGGCGGCCAGCGGCTACGGCGGCGGCTACACCGCGGTGTATCCGATCAAGGTCAACCAGCATGCTGCCGTCGCCGGCACCCTGGCCTCGCACCATGGCGAAGGCTTCGGCCTGGAGGCCGGCAGCAAGCCCGAGCTGATGGCGGTGCTGGCGCTCTCGCGCCCCGGCGGCCTGATCGTCTGCAACGGCTACAAGGACCGCGAGTACATCCGCCTGGCGCTGATCGGGCGCAAGCTGGGCCTCGCCACCTTCATCGTGGTGGAAAAGCCGTCCGAACTGCGCCTGATCATGGAAGAGGCGCAGGCGCTGGGCGTGGAGCCCGGGATCGGCGTACGCATGCGCCTGGCCTCGCTGGGCGCGGGCAAGTGGCAGAACAGCGGCGGCGACAAGGCCAAGTTCGGGCTGTCGCCGCGCCAGGTGCTGGACCTGTGGAAGGCGCTGCGCGACGCCGGCAAGACCGACTGGCTCGGCCTGCTGCATTTCCACATGGGGTCGCAGATCTCCAACGTGCGCGACATCGCCAACGGCATGCGCGAGGCCACGCGCTACTTCGTCGAACTGTCGAAGCTGGGTGCGAAGATCAGCCACGTCGATGTCGGCGGCGGCCTGGGCATCGACTACGAGGGCACCCGTTCGCGCAGCTTCTGCTCGATCAACTACGGCCTGGACACCTACGCGGGCAACATCGTCCAGCCGCTGGCCGATGCCTGCGAGGAGCACGGCCTGGCGCCGCCGCGCATCGTTACCGAGTGCGGGCGCGCGATGACCGCGCACCACGCCATGCTGGTGGCCAACGTGGTCGAAGTGGAACAGGCGCCGGAAGGCCGCGTGCCCGACGCGCACGACGACGAGCCGGGGGTGATCCGCCACCTGCGCGAGATCCATGCCGAACTCGACCGCCGTCCCCCGGTCGAGCTGTACCACGAGGCGCAGCATTTCCACGCCGAAGGCCTGTCGGCCTACGCGCTCGGGCAGATCGACCTGGTGCACCGCGCGCGCATCGACGACCTGTTCTACGCCATCGCGCATGGCGTGCGCGCGCGCCTGAGCTACGACGAGAAGAACCACCGTGCCGTGCTCGACGAGCTGGCCGAACGCCTGGTCGACAAGTACTTCGTGAACTTCAGCGTGTTCGAATCGATGCCCGACGTGTGGGCGATCGACCAGGTGTTCCCGATCGTGCCAATCGAGCGGCTGGACGAGATCCCGGCGCGGCGCGGCGTGATCGCCGACATGACCTGCGACTCGGACGGCAAGATCGACACCTACGTCGAGAACGAGGGCCTGGACAGCTCGCTGCCGCTGCACCCGCTGGTGCCGGGCGAGCGCTACCGCCTGGGCTTCTTCCTGGTCGGCGCCTACCAGGAGATCCTGGGCGACATCCACAACCTGTTCGGCGACACCGATGCGGTCGAGGTCAGGCTCGCGGGCGAGGGCTACGCCATCACCCAGCAGCGCCGTGGCGATACCACCGACGTGATGCTCGACTACGTCGGCTACAAGCTTGACGACCTGCGCCGCATCTACCGGGCGCGCGTGGGCGCCGTGGACCTGGGCAAGGCCGACGCGGCGCGCCTGAACGAGGCGCTGGAGGCCGGGCTTACCGGCTACACCTACCTCGACGACGCGCCGCCGGGTTGAGGCGCTTCCGGCGCACGCGGGTCAGGCGGCCGTCCCCGGGCCGATGACGGTGGCGACCTCGGACACGCGGTTGGCCGGGAATCCACCCTGGCGTGCGTGTTCGAGGATCAGCTCCTGCGACGGTGCGCTGTAGATGCAGTAGATCCGGTCCCCGGTGACGTAGCTCTGATGCCATTCGATCGAGGGGCCGAGGCCATCGAGCACCGCGCACGACTTCTGCGCGATGCCGCGCAGCGCGTCCGCCGCCAGCCCGCCAGCGCCGGGGATGTCGCGTTCGATCACGAACTGGGGCATGGCCGTACTCCTGTGCTGGACCCCTGTCCCCGTATCAACGCGGTCGCCGCGGTGCGGCGGCCAGCGACCGTCGACTGCGACGGAAGCGGGAGCGGAATTGCGCGGCAGTCGCCCGCGGGACGGATCAGCCGCGATGCACCTGGAAGCCGGCAAAGGATTGCGACACCGGCATGATCTCCAGCCGGTTGATGTTCAGATGCGGCGGCAGGGTGGCGACGTGCCAGATCTGCCCGGCGATGTCTTCGGCGGTCATCGGCTGCGCGCCCGCGTACAGGCGGTCCGATGCCGCCTGGTCGCCTCCGGTGCGCACCAGGGTGAACTCGGTCTCGGCCATGCCCGGCTCGATCGAGGTCACGCGCACGCCGGTGCCGTGCAGGTCCGAGCGCAGGCCCAGCGAGAACTGGGTGACGAAGGCCTTGGTTCCGCCATAGACGTTGCCGCCGGGATAGGGATAGCTGCCGGCGATCGAACTGATGTTGATGATTGCGCCGCGCCGTTCGATCAGCGTCGGCAGCAGCCGGTGGGTGAGCGTGGCCAGGGCGGTGATGTTGGTGTCGATCATCTGCCGCCATTGCGCCAGGTCGGCCTGCTGCGCGGGCGCGGTGCCGAGCGCGAGGCCGGCGTTGTTGACCAGCACGTCGATGCCGGAGAACGCGTCAGGCAGCGCGTCGAGCGCCGCCTCCATCGCGTCCGGGTCGCGAATGTCGAAGGCGGCCACGTGCAGGCGCTCGCTGCCGTGCCGGTCCACCAGCGCCTGCAGGCGATCGGCGCGCCGCCCGGTGGCGATCACGCGCCAGCCGTCGTCGAGGAACCGCCGCACCGCGGCGGCGCCGAAACCGGCGGTGCCGCCGGTGATCAGGATGGTCTTGGACATGGGCGGATTCTATGCCGCGGGGCCGGCGGGGTCATGGCGACCGGTGGCCCCCACCCCGGCCCCCCGCGAGCAGGGGAGGGAGCAGGGCCGCGCAACACGCCATTCGCCCGCCACGTTCGCCCTCGCCAGGCAAGGCGTGGGTCGGTGCTCAGACCCCTTCCGGAGCGAACATGTTTCCCCGCCTGCGACGACACGCTCCCTCCCCCGCCTGCGGGGGAGGGCTGGGGCGGGGGCGGGCGCAGCGTCGACCCTCAAGCCCCGGCGCGGCCGTCCGAAGTCCCGGATCCAGGCGTTCCCACCCTTCCCGGCTCCCCCTGCTCCTGCCCTGCCGTCCTTGCCGCACGTTTTCGACCAGTCGCCGTCTTCCCCCGGGTCTTCGCCCTGGTCGCGCGGTGCTTCTGCAGCATGCCTTCGGCCAGCACCACGTCCTCGGACAGGATGCCCGCGGCCTTGGCGATGGCGATGCGCGCCTGCGCCCGGTTCTCGTCGGGATGGGCCTGCAGCAGTTCGCGGATGGCCTCGCGCACGGCGCGGTCGGCGCTGCGCTTGAGCTTGAGGTCGGCGCTTTCGCGAAACAGCGCCAGCAGCGCGTCGACCACGGGTTTGATCAGGGCGGCTTCGATGGCCATGGGCGGTGTCTCCGGGAACACCGCCAGTCTCCGCCCGCGGCATCGCGCGGGCTGCGACCGGGCTGCGACGGCGCGTTCAGTTCGCCCGGATGGCCAGCGCCGGCAGGCCGCCGTTGCCCAGCTTCTGCTTGGCTTCGGCCAGCTCGGTGGCGGTACCGTAGGGGCCCATGCGCACGCGGTAGACGGTCTTGCCGTTGGCCGTGCCCGATTCCACCCGGGCGCTGAGGCCCAGCAGCGCGATCCGCGCCTTGAGCGCCTCGGCATCGCCCGAGGCGCTGAACGAGCCGGCCTGGAGGATGTAGCGGGCGCCGTCGGCCGATGCGGCCGGTGCCGCGGTTGTTGCCGGGAC
>JAEXLY010000213.1 GCA_023444765.1 Pseudomonadota bacterium
CTCGCCCCGCGCCTCCCCCCCCGCCCGGGGGCCAGGCGCAGCTACTGTCCTGAACGCCTCTCAGTCGGTGTCGGCCGCCTTGACGCGGATGCCGCTGGCGTCGACGCGAGTGACGCCCTCGATGCCCCGGGCGACTTCGACTGCCCGATCCGCCTCGGCCTGGCTGTCCACGTCCCCCGTCAGGGATACGACGCCATTGACCGTTTCGACGTTCAACTGCAGGCCAGCGACGTCACGGGTGGCCAGCAGGTCCGCCTTGACCTTGGTGGTGATCCAGGTGTCGTCCAGGGGCTGCGCCGATTCGCGCTCGGTGATTCCGCGGTCGCTGCGATCCTGGGGCTTCGGATCGTCCGCCATCGCGGCACCCATCACGCCGGCCAGCAGGGCAACGGCGGCGACACGCAAGGTGGCGTAGCTGGAGTTCTTCGTGTTCTGCATGCTGTGCTCCCTACTCCTGGCGCGCACCCTGCGCGCCTCCGGATGGCCATGCTGGGCGCGGCTGCGTGAAACCCGCGCGCACCAGGCGTTAGCGCGGCGTCGAGGGTTCAGCCGGATGAACGGGGCCGGCCGTCGTCCAGCGAAGCGACCCAGGCCCGGCGGTGCCGCAGGTAGGAGGCCGCGACCTGGTCCGCAAGGGCGTCGTCCACGCGCAGGCCCATTGCGGGCCACGCGTCCAGTACGTCGACGACGCCCGGCCAAAGCGCGGTATCGGGCAGGGCGTCACCAGGCACGTCCTGCAGGTACCGTTCGCTCCACTCGAACAGCAGGGGCCGCTCCTCGAGCAACCGGCGCCGCCACCAGTCGCCCGCGGGCCTGTACACCGCGTACCCCCGCGCACGATCGTCCTCCACGGCTTCGCGCAGCTGGGCGGATGCCCCGCGGAACCATTCCGTATGGCCACCGGCCCGCAGCGGAACGGTCAGCGGCGCGACCGCACGCAGGGCCCGCAGCTGGCGGTGGAGCGACGTCTCGCGATGTCGCGCCTCCTCGACGCTGTCGAAGCCCACCAGGGCACTGCGCTCCAGGTCGAAGCATTCGTAGTACCGCGCGGCGAAGGCCCGGACACGGGCCAGCGGGTCGACCGAGATCCCGACCTTGGCGTAGTCCTCGTTCAGCAGGGGCAGTACGTAGAGGTAGCAGGCGGGCATGGGCACGCAGGAGGGGGGCGTGGGCCCAGCATGCAGGCTTCGCGTCGCAGCCGCTGCGAACGGCGGACACGCGCCGCGCGGGGTCCATCGCCTGGCGGGGCGTGGCCTGCCGGGCAACGGTTCGGAACACGTGAAAGAAGCGGCTCCGATCTTTCACCGCGACTTCGTCACTGCATTCGTAGAGTCGCCGCTCCCCCACCCCACTTCGCGAGGCTCACGCACATGGCAGTCAAGACCATCGAGGAACTCTTCATCCATGAACTCTCCGACATCTACAGTGCGGAGAAGCAGCTGACCAAGGCCTTGCCGCGGCTGGCCCGGGCCGCCGATGCGCCCGACCTCGCCACCGCGTTCGAGACGCACCTGGAGGAAACGCAGGGCCAGATCGAGCGCATCGACCAGGTCGTCGAGGTACTGGGCATCAAGCTCAAGCGCATCAAGTGCGCCGCGATGGAAGGCCTGATCGAGGAAGGCAAGGAAGTGATCGACGCCATCGAGGCAGGCGCCCTGCGCGACGCCGCGCTGATCGGCGGCGCGCAGAAGGTCGAGCATTACGAGATCGCCGCCTACGGCACCCTGTGTGCGCTGGCGAAGCAGCTGGGCTACCGCGAAGCGCTGGCCTTGCTGAAGGAGACGCTTGCCGAAGAGAAGTCCACCGACGAGAAGCTCACCATGCTGGCAGAGGGCGGCGGCAACCAGCGTGCGGCGCGTGAGGCTGCGTGATCCAAGCCTGACCCGCGTTGTCGGGACGCCCCGGGGGCAACCCCGGGGTGGCCTGCCTTCGCACCCCTTGGGCCGGGATTGACCTGCAGGATGCCCGCAACGGCGTCCAAGGCGCCTCGCCAGACAGACCCGGGCGGGCGGTGGCTGTCAGCTCCAGCGCAGTTCGCAATGCATTGCCAGGGTCTCGCCGGCCGGCAGGCCAGCGCCCGGATACAGGTTGAAGGCGTCGGGCGGCGCGGTCTGCGGTTCGACGCAGGTGGCGTGTGCGGTCGCGTCATAGACCACCCAGTCGCGGCATGCGGACGAGACCGCCAGGCGCTGCGCACCGCGTAGCAGCACGACGTCCCGGCGGTTCACGAAGCAGTCGTCCCACGGCCCCGCATGCACGGGTCCGGGCGGCAGCACAGCGATGCCGTCGCCATCGCGCGGATACATCGCGTCGGGCGCGAACTCCATGCGCTCGGGCTTGCGGAACCATGGGTGCCAGCCCAGGGCAGCCGGCATGGGGCGGTCCACCGCCATCACTGACAGGGACAGCCGCAACAGGCGCCCTTCCACGGTCACCCGCTGTGCTGCCAGGCCGCCGAAAGGCCAGCGCCCGTCCATCGGCAACTGCAGTTCCATCTCGACGTGCGACGCGGAACGCGCCGTGACCTGCCAGGGCAACACGAAACCCAGGCCATGTATGGCGTGCGGCCCCAGGTTGGCAGGCAGCGCGACGGGTTGGCCACCGAACTCGAAGCGCCCGTTCCGCACGCGCCCGCACCACGGCACCATCGGATAGCAGCCCCAGCTGATCGCGGCTTCGCTGCCGTGTTCGCCATGCCCGATCAGCTGTTCGATCCCGTCGCAGCGGATCTGCGCGATGCGCCCTCCGGCCTGTGGCGCGATATCCACCCACAGCGTCCCCTCGCCGATCGTCAGCAGCGGACCGGGAGCCAGTGGCGTCAGCGGCCCCGGTGCCACCGGCGCGCCGGCCTCAGGCATAGGGATGCAGGGTCACGATGCGGCCCGCTTCATCGTGCTTCAGTTCGGCCACTTTCACCGACCGCAGGTGGGTGACGCCGCCCGACAGCAGCGAATCGTGGTAGTAGAGCCACCAGCGTCCATCGAACTCCAGTATCGAATGGTGGGTGGTCCAGCCCACCACCGGCTCCAGGATGCGGCCGCCGTAGGTGAACGGGCCATACGGGTTGTCCGCGGTGGCCCAGCACAGCAGGTGGGTGTCGCCCGTGGAATAGGTCAGGTAGTAGCGGCCTTCCCGCTTGTAGACCCACGCCGCCTCGAAGAAGCGGCGTCCGGTATCGCCGGCGAGCAGCGGCCTGCCGTCCCCGTCCAGGATCAGCACCTCGCGCGGCGACTCGGCGAAGCGCTTCATGTCGGGTGCCAGCCGCGCGACGCGTGCGCCGAGGGCGGGCTCGTCTGGCGCCGGCTCCTCGTGCGCCGGGTCGTAGCGGTTGTCGCGGTACTTCTGCAGCTGCCCGCCCCAGATGCCGCCGAAGTACATGTAGTACTCGCCATCGTCGTCCGCGAACACGGCCGGATCGATCGAGTAGCTGCCCTCGATCGGCTCGGGTTCGGGCCGGAACGGCCCCTCCGGACGGTCCCCCACGGCCACGCCGATCCGGAAGATGCCGTCCGCCCGCTTGGCCGGGAAATAGAAGTAGTAGCGACCATCGCGGGCCGCCGCATCCGGCGCCCACATCTGGCGGTCGGCCCAGGGCACGTCCTTGACGTCGAGCGCCACGCCGCAGTCGGTCGCCGGGCCGTCCGGCGAATCCTGCCGCAGCACGTGGTAGTCGCGCATCTGGAAATGGCCGCCGTCATCGTCGAACGCCGCTCCCGCCTCGACATCGTGCGAGGGGTAGATGTAGATCTTCCCTTCGAACACGTGGGCCGAAGGGTCGGCGGTGTAGATGTGGCGTACAAGAGGCTGCGAGAGAGCGCCCTGGGTCAGTGCCCGGATCTCGGCCTCGGTGTACTGCTGATCTGCCATTGCGGGAGTCCTCGTTGTCCGGGGTTACGCCGGCTGCGCCGGGCGGCGCGCCGCGAGCTCGCGTTCGATCCGCGCTTCCATGCCCTTGTCGATGCGGTAGAAGAACAGGAGCGCGGCGGCCGCCAGGAACGGTATCGAGCAGTACAGGCTCACCGACAGGCGGATGCCGTCGACGGTGGCCTGCGACTGCACCGCCTGGCCCGCGTCGTAGCCATACCGGGCGAGGATGGCCGCCACCAGCGCGCCCCCGACGGCGAGGCCCACCTTCAGTCCGCACAGGATCGCGGAGAAGATGATCGCGGTCGCACGGCGGTTGTTCTTCCACTCCGAGTAGTCGGCCACGTCGGCCACCATCGCCCACAGCAGCGGGATGGTGATGCCGTAGAAGAAGCCATGCAGGATCTGCGCAACGAATACCAGCCCGATCCTGTCCGGCGGAAACAGGTAGAAGGCCAGCATGAACAGCGTCGAGATGAAGAGGAACACGCCGTACACGTCCCGCTTGCCGAAACGGTCGGCGAGCTTCTTGGAGAAGCCGATGCCGACCACCATGAAAATGATTCCACCGGCGTTGAACAGGCTGAAGGCCGACGTGGTCGCGTCCTCCGGCCACTGGAACCCGGTCAGGCCGATGCCGGTCAGCGCGGCGTTGAGTCCGGCGATGAAGCCGTTGAACCCGATGCCTTCCAGGAAGGCCGCCATCGCCGCCTCGTCGAGGTAGTACTGGAAGTAGTAGACGTAGGTGCCGCCCTTGAGCGCCAGGGTGACGAACACCAGGATCGTCACCAGGAGCACGATCAGCCACGGGCGGTTCCTGACCAGGTCGCCGACGTCCTGGCCGATGCTCGACTTCTGTTCCGGCGCCGGCACCACGCGTTCGCGCGTGGTGACGAACGTGATCAGGAAGAACACCGTGCCCACGACCGCGAACAGCAGCATCGTGTTCTGGAACCCCGCGACGCGATCGCCGTCGCCGAGGATCAGTACCAGCGGCAGCAGCAGCGACTGCACCACCAGCTGCGCGACCATCACCGCCACGAAGCGGTAGGCCGACAGACTGTTGCGCTCGGCCATGCTGCCGGTGAGCACGCCGCTCAGCGCCGCATACGGCAGGTTGTTGGCCGCATAGACCAGCACCAGGAGCGTATAGGTGGCGGCGGCATAGAACACCTTGCCCTGTGGCCCCAGGTCGGGCGTGCTGAAGGCGAGCAGCGCGAGCACGCCGAACGGCACCGCCGTCCAGAGGATCCACGGGCGGAAC
Organism: Pseudomonadota bacterium; assembly: GCA_023444765.1. Taxonomy (GTDB): domain Bacteria; phylum Pseudomonadota; class Gammaproteobacteria; order Xanthomonadales; family Xanthomonadaceae; genus Luteimonas. Next base: position 5,129 of record JAEXLY010000213.1, read on the forward strand.
TTGCCCCAGCGCGTACTGGTGCGGTCGGCCAGGACCGCCACCAGCGGTGTGAACACGAATGCGCCGAGCAGGCCGACCACGAAGATGATGGTGGCGGCGGTGGCGGCGGGAATGCGGTAGATGTCGGTATAGAAGAACGCGAGGAACGTCATCAACGTCTGGAAGATGAGGTTCGCCGCAAGGTCACCGAGGCTGTAGCCGACCTTCTCGGTGACCGAAAGCCGGTCAGTGCGTGTGTTCAAGGAACTCCCCTGCTGCTCATGGGCGGGCGGTCGCCGGTCGCGGCTATCGTACCTGCGGTGGTGGTGCGCTGGTGGACGCTATCGCGGAACCCGCGCTGCACCCATCCGAAACTTGGCATCGCAACGACCGTCCTTGGCATCCCTCCCGGAAAGTTGTGCCTGCAACCGCCAGCCCTGCGTCCTTCGAGTCGGCGCCCGCGCTCGCCAGCCCCCACGGGGGCTGGATCCTGTCGGTGGGCGACCCCCCACGCGGCCCCCTCTCCCCTTCCGCCGTGGAAAAAAAGCACGACCCCCC
>JAEXLY010000232.1 GCA_023444765.1 Pseudomonadota bacterium
CTGCTGGCCGGCGTCGCGGCCGGCATGCTGGCCTGGGCCGCGGCCGGCGGCCTGCTGCTGCTGATGCAGCGCTCCGCGCCGCCGCTGCCCGCCTTCGCGCTTGCGACGCTGGAGGGCGAACCGACCACGCTCGCCGCGCTCTCGGGACGGCCGATGGTGCTGAACCTGTGGGCGACCTGGTGCCCGCCCTGCCGGCGCGAGATGCCGGTGCTGGCCGAGGCGCAGCGGCGCTGGCCGGACGTTGTCTTCGTGCTGGCCAACCAGGGCGAGGACGACGTCACCATCCGCGAATACCTCGACCGGGCCGGCCTGGAACTCGACCACGTCCTGCTCGACCCGCATTCGCGGGCGATGCTGGAGACGGGCACCCGCGGCCTGCCGACGACGCTGTTCTTCGACGCGGGAGGCCGCCTGGTCGACAGCCACATGGGCGAGCTCACCCGGGCGGGCCTGGCCAGCACGCTGCAGAAACGCTTCGGCGTGGTGGACGGCGCAGCGACGCCGCGCGGTGTCGACTGAGACCCATGGCCGGGGCGCTGCGAACGGCGACACCCCCGGGCGGCACCGGCGGGTGGCTTGCGTCGCCCCCGCCCGCGGAGCACCCTGATCGCGATCGCTTCCGAGGACGCCTCGATGCGCAAGCTTCGTGTTCGCACCAGCCTGGCCGCGATCGCGGTTGCCGCGCTGGCCGCCTGCAACGTCAGCGTCCCGCCCGCTCCGACCGCAGCGCGCGAAGCGCCTGCGCCGTCCGGCAGCTGGCTGCAGGGCAGCGTCGACGAGCGCCTGGAGACCATCGCCGACCAGCTCGGCGGTTTCGACGTGACCATGCGCGAGATCGACCATCGCTACGGCGCGCTGTACTTCGCCGGGCAGGACCGCAACTGGGGCCACGCCGCCTACCAGATCGAGGAGATGGGAGCGGCGCTGGCGCTCGGCCTGCAGCGGCGACCGGCGCGCGCGCCGAACGCGGCCATGCTCGGTCCGGCGCTGGAAGCGGTGGCGGAGGCCGTGGAGTCGCGGGATGCCGCGGCGTTCGAGGCGGCCTTCGGCGAGCTCACGGCCACCTGCAACGCCTGCCACCGGGCCGAGGGCGTGGCCTTCCTCCATGTCGTGCCGCCCGAACATCGCCGAAGCTCGATCCGTCAGGCGCCGGAGACCCCGTAGGAGAGACACCGTGGCGTTTGGGCGGCATTGCCGGGCGGCCGGCGGTTGATCCCGGTCAAGGACACATCGCCTGCCGGCGCGCAAAGTCGCAGTACGATCCGGGGCCATGGATCCCTCCCGGCTCCGGGCGCCACGTTGCCCGGAGGCCCGCCATGCCCGACCGTCAGGACCAGTCCGCCCGCCGTCCGGCACCCCCATGTTCCCGCGCGCGTCTGGCTGCCGCCGTCGCGCTGGTACTCGCGGCTGGCGGCGTCCACGCCGACGATGCCTGGAAGACCAGCGGCGACGTGCGTTTCGGCTACGTCGCCTCGGACACCCGCGCCCGCAGCGGCGCCGAGTCCGACGCCGACAGCCTGCGCGCCCGCGTGCGCCTGCGCCTGCGCGGCGATCTCGGCGGCGGCTGGTACGTCAGTGGCCGCGTCGCCGCCCGGCTCGACAGCGACCAGGACAACGAGGAATTCTGGATGCGCAGCTACGCCCCCGGACCGGCCGGCCTCGAGAGCGGCCAGGCCACGATCGACGAGGCCTACCTGGAATACCGGCCGGCCGAATCCCCGTGGAGCCTCCGCGTCGGCCGCTTCCAGGCCGCCTGGGGCCTGGACGACGTGATGAAGAAGTCGCTCGACCAGAACGACAGCCCCAACTTCGACATCACCTGGACCGACGGCGCCTGGCTGCAGTGGCGCGCCGGCGATGCCTGGACCACGCACCTGGTGCTGCGGCACAACGACCGTCGCGGCCCCACCGGCACCCTGCGCCGGCCGCTGGGATTCAGCGATGGCGACTCTCGCGTGGGCCTGCTGGCGGTGGCCGAATCGAAGACCGCGCTCGGCCCGCTGGTACAGCGCGTGGTCACGCTCAACTGGCTGCCGTCCGCGCTGCATCCCGACGGCCTGGCGGATCCGCGCACGCAGGACTACCTGGCCATCACCGCCAAGGCCACCGCGCAGTGGCCGCTGGGCGAAGGCGGCACGAAGCTGCGGTTGGGCGGCGAACTGGGCTACGCGCCGGACACGCCGCGCCGCGAGGCGATGAACTCCGGCACCGGCAGCGCCGACGGACTGTCCTGGCAGGCCTCGCTCAACTTCATGGACCTGCTGCCCGACCACGACCTGGGCATCGTCTACGGCCGCGTCGCCGATGGCTGGCTGATCTCCAGCGATTTTCGTCCCAACGACGAACTGATCGAGGCGCGCTGGGTCTGGCAGCCGTCGCAGGACTGGCAGTTCGACGCGCGCTACCGCCAGCGCGAGGAAATCGACCTGCCGGCCACCGCCGCGCGCCCGCGCCGCGATCGCGACCTGTACCTGCGGGCCACCTGGAAGTTCTGATCCACGTGCACCCGCGGCGTGATCGCTGGCGTGGCGGGCACGGACCGTGTCACCAGTCCAGCGACACGTTCACTGCGGCACTGCGGCCCGGACGCGTGTAGAAGCCGATGTTGTCCTCGTCCGCGGCCAGTCCGCGCACGCCGCTCCAGTTCCAGTAGCGGCGGTCGCCGAGGTTGAGCAGGCCGGCGTTGATGCGGATTCCGGGCCGCGGCTCCATCCAGGCGTAGAGATCGAAGCGGGCGTATCCGGGCGGCTGGAACAGATCGCCTGCGCTATTGTCGACGCGGTGCTGGCCGCGCACGGCGACCATCGCGCCCTCGGCGCCCCAGCGCCCGCCGGCCGATTCGTAGCGCAGGCCCAGCGTGGCGCGCGGCGGATCGATGCTGTTGAGCGGCCGGTTGCGGCGGGTGTCGTCGCCCCTGGCCCAGGCCAGCGCGCCGCGCAGCTGCCAGCCGCCGGCGAGGTCCGGACCGGTCCAGGGCAGGTGCCAGAGCAGGTCGCCCTCGATACCACGGATGCGCGCGCGATCGCGGTTGACGGACTGGAACACCAGCGCGCGCGTGGCCGGATCGATGCCGAGGTTGGCGCGCGAGTCGATCAGGTCGCGGTAGCGGTTCTCGTAGACCGAGGCGCTGGCGCGCAGCGTGGCGCCGACGTAGCGCCAGCCGAGCTCCAGGCCTTCGCTGCGCTCCGGGCGCAGGTCGGGATTGGCGCGCACCTCGTAGTTGAACACCGGCAGCAGCAGGCCGATGTTGACGTCGCCGAAGGGCGGCGCGCGGAAGCCGCGCGCGTACTGGGCGAACACGCTGTGTCCGCCGCCCGGCGACCAGCGCAGCGCGAGCCGCGGGGTGACCTGGTCGGTATCGACGTCGACCGGCACGGTGTCGGGGAAATCCTCGCGATAGATCGCATCCGGATGCGCGCGCAGCCGGTTCCATTCCGCGCGCAGGCCCGGAATGAGGGCGACGCGTTCGCCAAGCGCGATCTCGTCCTGCCAGAACAGCGCCAGGCTGGTCTGGACCGAGTCGGGGAAGTCGCGCACCGGCAGCGGCTCGCCCAGCACCACCGCGCTGGTGGCGCCGGTGGCGAGGTTGGTTTCCAGGCCGTCGCGCAGGCCGCGGTAGCGCTGGCGCGCCAGGTCGATCCCGAACACGTGCCAGTGATCGCCGAACCGGCCTTCGTGCCGCGCCTGACCGAGCAGGCCCAGACCGGTCGCGCGACTCTCGTAGTCGAAGCGCCGCCAGCGCAGCGATTCGAACGGCGTGGCGGCATCGGGCAGGCGGTACTGGTCGCTCTCCTGGCGCACCTGCGTGTCCTGCATCCACGCCTGCGCTTCCAGCGACTGCAGCCAGGGCAGCTGCGGCGCCCACGCCGCCGCGAGGCTGGCGCGGCCGCGCTGCTGGCGGTCGTCGGCGTCGAGCCGGTACGTGGTCGCGAAGCGGCCGCTGCCGAAGCGCAGCGAGTTCACCCCGGTCTCGCGCCGCTCGCGCGAACCGTCCAAGGTGACGACGTAGCGGCCGGCGCTGCCGGCATCGCGCACCAGCTTGGCGAGCACGCTGTCGCGGGTGAAATCCAGGGGGTTGGGGCCGTCCTCCTCGCGCCAGGCGCGGTTGCCGGCCTCGTGGCCGCGGCGCGTGGCCGCCATCGCCATCGCCTGCCAGCCATCGGGGTGGCCGCCCGCCCAGCTCGCCGACAGCAGGCGGCTGTCGTCGAGGCCGTCGTAACCCAGGCGCAGGCCAACGTGGCGCGTGCCGTCACCGCGCTGCAGCAACGTGGCCGGCTCCAGCGTGCGGTACGCGACCACGCCGGCCAGCGCGTCGCTGCCGTACAGGGTCGAGGCCGGCCCGCGCTGGATCTCGACCCGTTCCACCGCTTCCAGGTCGACCAGGTCGCGCCCGGCGGAGGCGAACTGGCCGATGCTGTAGTCGTCGGCCAGCGGGACGCCGTCGATCACGATGCGCACGCGGTTGCCTTCCAGGCCGCGGATCGAGAAACCCCGCGTGCCGAAGCGATTGCCCTCCGAGACCACCTCCACGCCGGGCACGTAGCGCACCAGGCTGTCGGGATCGCGCACCAGGTGCCGGTCCAGGTCCTCGCGCTCCACCGTGGCGACGCTGGACACCACCTGGCTGATCGGCTCGGCCACGCGGCTGGACACCACCACCACGGTATCCAGCGTGCGGATCGGGTCGCCGGCGGCGACGGGTTCCGGCCCGGCACCGGCGGCCAGCAGCAACGGCAACAGGAGGATGGGACTGGGCACGCGGGACACCGGTCTGGGGAGGGCGAACGATCCCCATTCTCCATGCACGCAGGGCGGTATGGCGACCCCCGCCTGAGGCCGGCGCGCGCGGTTGACCCAGATCAATGAAAGCGCGACGATCCAGCCCAGAATCAGGATCGAAGACGTCTGCCCCACAGCATCGCCTCTCCAGGAGCACGCTGATGAAACGCACGACCCTCGCTCTCTGTTCCGTCCCCCTGCTCCTCGCTGGCGGCGCCTATCAGGCCTTCGGCCAGGGCGGCCCACCCGATCCCGCAGCCGGCAAACAGGCCTACGAGGCCAACTGCGCCGCCTGCCACCAGCCCGACGGCAAGGGCCTGGCCGGCGCCTTCCCGCCCCTGGCCGCTTCCGACTGGCTCCAGGGCAAGACCCCGGCCCAGGTCGCCGCCACCGTGCTGGAGGGCCTGCAGGGCGAGATCGTCGTCAACGGCGTCACCTACGACAGCCTGATGCCGGCGCAGAGCCACCTCAGCGATGCCGACATCGCCAACATCACCACCTACGTGCTCAACAGCTGGGGCAACCCCGGCGGCAGCATCACCGCCGCGGAGGTCGCAAAGCAGCGCGCGGCGCTGAAGGTGTCCGCCGATCCCGCGCAGGGCGAGGTGCACCCCGGCACCAGCCAGGCCCAGGCCGCCTACGAGGGCGCGCCCTCGACGGTCACCGCCAGCGACGTCCGCCAGGTGCGCACGCCCGGCGCACCGGACATGACCGAACCGGAGTTCGCCCAGGCCAGCGAGATCTTCTTCCAGCGCTGCGCCGGCTGCCACGGCGTGCTGCGCAAGGGCGCCACCGGCAAGCCGCTCACGCCCGACCTCACCCAGCCGCGCGGCACCGAATACCTCAAGGCGCTGATCAACTTCGGCTCGCCCGGCGGCATGCCCAACTTCGGCACCGGCGGCGAGCTCACCGCCGACCAGGTCGACCTGATGGCGCGCTTCCTCCAGCACACCCCGCCCAACCCGCCGGAGTGGGGCCTGAAGGAGATGCGCGACAGCTGGAAGGTGCTGGTCCCCGAGTCGGAGCGGCCGACGCGGAAGATGAACGACTACGACATCGACAACATCTTCTCGGTGACCCTGCGCGATTCGGGCGAGATCGCGCTGATCGACGGCGAAAGCAAGCAGATCATCAACATCCTCAAGACCGGCTATGCGGTGCACATCTCGCGCGTGTCGCATTCGGGCCGCTACATCTACACCATCGGCCGCGACGGCAAGATCGACCTGATCGACCTGTGGATGGAGGTGCCCGAGCGCGTGGCCGAGATCAAGATCGGCCTGGAGGCGCGTTCGGTCGAGACCTCCAAGTTCAAGGGCTACGAGGACAAGCTGGCCGTGGCCGGCGCCTACTGGCCGCCGCAGTACGTGATCATGGACGGGCCGAGCCTGGAGCCGCTGAAGGTCGTGTCCACCCGCGGCATGACCGTCGACACCCAGGAGTACCACCCCGAGCCGCGCGTGGCCGCGATCGTCGCCAGCCACGAACACCCGGAGTTCATCGTCAACGTCAAGGAGACCGGCCACATCCTGCTGGTCGACTACTCCGACCTGGACAACCTCAAGACCACCACGCTGCAGGCGGCGCGCTTCCTGCACGACGGCGGCTGGGACGCGAGCAAGCGCTACTTCCTGACCGCGGCCAACAACAGCGACAAGATCGCCGTGGTCGATTCGCGCGAACAGAAGATGACCGCGCTCATCGACGTCGACAAGATCCCGCACCCGGGTCGCGGCGCGAACTTCGTGCACCCGACCTACGGGCCGGTGTGGGCGACCTCGGCGCTGGGCAACGAGAACATCACCCTGATCGCCACCGATCCGCAGAAGCATCCGCAGCACGCATGGAAGGCGGTGGAGATCCTCAAGGGTCAGGGCGGCGGCTCGCTGTTCATCAAGACGCATCCGAAGTCCCGCAACCTCTGGGTCGACACCACGCTCAATCCCGACGCGGCGATGAGCCAGTCGATCGCGGTGTTCGACATCGACAACCTCGACAAGGGCTTCGAAGTCCTGCCGATCGCCGAATGGGCCAACCTCGGCGAAGGCCCCAAGCGCGTGGTGCAGCCGGAGTACAACAAGGCCGGCGACGAGGTCTGGTTCTCGGTGTGGAACGGCAAGGACCAGCGTTCGGCGCTGGTGGTGGTCGACGACAGGACCCGCAAGCTCAAGGCGGTGCTCGACGACCCGCGCCTGATCACGCCGACCGGCAAGTTCAACGTCTACAACACCGTCAACGACGTCTACTGACCGGGACCGCCCCGGTGCGCGGGCGCCGGTGCTCCCGCGCCGCGCCGCGCGGTCTGCTCCGCTCCGCACGATGCCGCCCGCAGCGACGGCCGATTCGAACCTGCAAGGTGGCGCCCCGCCACGGCGGGATCCGACCACGTACCCTGGGGACCGGCCCGGATGGGAGTCGCATCCGGTCCTCCCCCGTGCGCGGCCAGTACAGCATCCGCCCGCCGGGCCGTAGGGCGAAGCCCGTCGCCATGCCGGCGACGACGGGACTTTCGGTACGCGCGCCCGCTCCCGCCGTAATCCATGCTGCGTTCCGCCCGGATTCCCGCGGTCGGCCAACCCCGATGTCCTCCACGCTTCCGATGCTCAGGCGCCCGCCCACCACTCCGCTGGCGCCGTACTGCCTGCTGCTCTGGGCATGCGACGGCTTCGCCGAGCAGGCTTGCCCGCGCCCCGTGCGCGAGCACATGTTGCCGACCGGGTACATGCACCTGGTGTTCCGCATGAATGCCAGTCCCCTGACGACGTTCGGGGCCACCAGCGGCACGGCACGACGGTCGGTGGGCACGGCGGTGATCGCGGGCGCCCGCCCGGCCCATTACCTGCGCGAACGCGTCACGCCGACCTGCTCGGTCGGCGCAGTGCTGCGTCCTGGAGCGGCACGGCGGCTGTTCGGAATCTCGGCCGCGGAGCTGTCCGCGCGGCACACGCCGCTGGACGAAACCTGGGGCACCGCCGCCGCCAGCATGCGCGACCGCCTGCTGGAGGCGACGCGATGCGCCGATCGCCTGCTCCTGCTGGAAGCCATGCTCACCGCCCGGGTGGCGCGCCTGCACGGCAGGGAGTCCGGCGTCTGCCGCACGATCGCGAGGATGCCGGCCCTCGCGTCCGTCGCCGAGGCCGCGCGCCAGGGCGGGCTGAGCCATCGCGCCTTCATCGCCCGGTTCCGCGATGAGGTGGGCCTGGCCCCGAAGCGCTACCTGCGGATCGTCCGCTTCCAGCAGGCGCTGCACGCCATTCGGGGCGGCGGCACGGTTTCCCTGGCGGCGCATGCGGCGCAGGCGGGATACAGCGACCAGGCGCATCTGTGCCGGGACTTCCTCGAACTGGCCGGCGTCACGCCGCGCGAGTACCTGCGGCGCAACCCGGTCGAGGCCAATCATCTTCCCGCCGCCGCGGTTGCCACGGCCACGGGTCAAATTCGTTCAAGACCGGATCTTCGCCGTCCCTGACCATTCGGGTCGCGCCAAGCCGGCGCGTAGCGATGCGGGGCCCGCCATGACGAAGAACACGCTGGCGTTGGCGCTGTGCTGCCTGGCCGCCACGGCGCTCATGCAACCCGCGCGTGCGGGCATGGACGTGCATTGGGACGAGGGCGCGTCGGACTGCGACGCCTCGCCGCGGACGCCGCTGCAGGTGCATGCCTACGACGCCACGACCTACATCCTGCGCCAGAACCCGTGCGCGCACTTCGAGGCGAATTTCGTCCATCTTCTGATCGGCCGGGACCGTGCATTGCTGATCGACAGCGGCGCGGTCGCCGACGCCGCGCGCATGCCGCTGGCCGACACGGTCCTCGGCCTGCTGCCGCGGCGCGGGGGAGCGCCCCTGCCGCTGGTCGTGACGCATACCCACGGCCACCGCGACCATCGCATGGGCGACGCGCAGTTCGCCGACCGCCCCGGCGTGCACGTCGTGCCGGACGATCCCGACGCCATGCGCGCCTACTTCGGTCTGGAGGGCTGGCCGCACGTCCCGGCGAGCATCGAACTGGGCGACAGGCGGATCGCCGTCATTCCGGCACCGGGCCATCATCCCGACCACCTTGTGTTCCACGATGCGCGCACGGGCCTGCTGTTCAGCGGCGATTTCCTGCTTCCGGGCCGGCTGCTGGTCGACGACCTGCGGGCCTATCGCGCCAGCACCGCGCGACTCATCGCTTTCCTCGACGGGCGGCCGGTCTCACACGTCCTCGGCGGCCATCTGGAGCTGGATGTCCATGGCCGCGTGTTCCCGCGCAATGCTACCCACCGGCGCAACCAGCGGCCCCTGGAACTGGCACGGCAGGACCTGTTGGTGCTCGACCGCGCCCTGGCCAGCTTCAACGGGTTCCATGCCCGCCACCCCGGGTTCGTCCTCGTCGATCCGGTGCGCAACCTCATGCTGCTGGGCGGAGTCGTCGCAGCAGTGCTCACCGCGGCCACGTGGGTAATCGTGCGCGCGTGCGGCCGCAGGCGCAGGGCATCGGGCGCGGGTGGCGCCTGAGCCGCTGCGCGGGATAACCGGGCTACGCCGCGCTGCGGCGCGCGCGCGCCAGGTGCACCAGCAGCAGCGACACCGCCGCCGGGGTCATGCCGGGAATGCGCTGCGCCTGGCCGATGGTCTGGGGACGCACGCGCTCGAGCTTCTGCCGCGCCTCGGCCGACAGGCCGCGCACCCGGGCGTAGTCGAATCCTTCCGGAACCGGCGTGGACTCGTTGCGCTGCGCGCGTGCGATCTCCTCGCGCTGGCGCTGCAGGTAGCCGGCGTACTTGGTCTCGATCTCGACCTGCTCGGCGACCTCGGGCGCGACCGGATGCTCGGGTGCGAATGCGTCCAGCGTCGCCAGTTTCGCGTAGTCCAGTTCGGGCCGCCGCAGCAGATCGAGGGCACTGCCTTCGCGGCTCAGCCCGATGCCCAGGCTCGCCGCCGCCTCGCGTGCGGCGGCGTTTCCCGGCGAGGCCCGCAGCGCGCCCAGGCGCTGCGTCTCGCGTGCGATCGCCTCGCGCTTGGCCTCGAAACGCGACCAGCGCGCGTCGTCCACCAGCCCCAGCTCGCGGCCGACGGGCGTCAGCCGCAGGTCGGCGTTGTCCTCGCGCAGCTGCAGGCGGTACTCGGCGCGCGAGGTGAACATGCGATAGGGCTCGGAGGTGCCGTGGGTGATCAGGTCGTCCACCAGCACGCCAAGATAGGCCTGGTCGCGGCGCGGCGACCACGCCTCGAGGCCCCGCACGCGGCGCGCGGCGTTGACGCCGGCCAGCAGGCCCTGCGCCGCGGCCTCCTCGTAACCGGTGGTGCCGTTGATCTGGCCGGCGAAGAACAGGCCTGCGATCGCCTTGGTCTCGAGCGAGGTCTTCAGCCCGCGCGGGTCGAAGAAGTCGTACTCGATCGCGTAGCCGGGACGGGTGATGTGGGCGTGCTCGAAGCCGGCGATCGAGCGCACCAGTTCCAGCTGCACGTCGAACGGCAGCGATGTGGAGATGCCGTTGGGATAGATCTCCACCACGTCCAGCCCCTCGGGCTCGACGAACACCTGGTGGCTGGCCTTCTCGGCGAAGCGCACCACCTTGTCCTCGATGCTCGGGCAGTAGCGCGGGCCGATGCCCTCGATCTGGCCCGAGTACAGCGGCGAACGGTGCAAGGCGCCGCGGATGATCTCGTGGGTGCGTTCGCTGGTGTGGGTGATCCAGCACGAGACCTGGCGCGGCTGGTCGGCGTGCGAGCCGATGAACGAGAACACCGGGCGGGGATCGTCGCCGGGCTGTTCCTGCATCACCGAGTAGTCCAGGGTGCGCCCGTCGATGCGCGGCGGCGTGCCGGTCTTGAGCCGGTCGACCAAGAGCGGCCGCTCGCGCAGGCGCGCGGCCAGCGTCACCGCCGGCGGATCGCCCATGCGTCCGGCCGCGTACTGCGTGTCGCCGATGTGCACCTTGCCGGCCAGGAAGGTGCCGGCGGTGAGCACCACCGCCTGCGCGTCGAAACGCAGGCCGGTGTTGGTGATCGCGCCGCGCACCGCGTCGCCATCGATCACCAGGTCGTCGACCGCGGCCTGGAACACGGTGAGCCTGGGCTGGTGCTCGACCGCGCGCCGGACGAAGGCGCGGTACAGGGCGCGGTCGGCCTGCGCGCGGGTCGCGCGCACCGCCGGCCCCTTGGATGCGTTGAGCCGGCGCCACTGGATGCCGGCCGCGTCGGCCGCCCTGGCCATGACTCCGCCCAGCGCATCGATCTCGCGCACCAGATGACCCTTGCCGATGCCGCCGATGGCCGGGTTGCAGCTCATCGCGCCGACGGTGTCGATGCTGTGGGTCAGCAGCAGCGTGCGCGCACCGGCGCGCGCCGAAGCCAGCGCGGCCTCGGTGCCGGCATGGCCGCCGCCGATCACGATGACGTCGTAGCGATGGAAGTCTGGGCTCATTGAGGTGTCCGCGCCCGCACCGGGGGCGAAAAGCTGGGGCATGTTCCGGGCCGACGGAGGGCGCTGCAAGTGCGCGGGCATCGCGCGCCCCTGGGGCGGGGGCCACGGCGGGCGCCCTGCGCAGGCGGCTGGCGGCAGGTTGGCACGCTTCCTGCGACCCTGTCCCTGCACCCGGGCTGGCAAGCGTCTTGGGGGGCGCGGCCGGAGATTGGAACAGGGCTGGCCATGCACAACCCGGGGAAGCAAAGGGGCCGGATGTCGGGGGACATCCGGCCCCATTCTTTTGTGGCCTGCCTGACGGCCGACCGGCGGCTAGCGGCGGGGCGCGGCCCCGGGGGCGCCCGGAGCGGCGCCGC
>JAEXLY010000236.1 GCA_023444765.1 Pseudomonadota bacterium
CCGGCGCCGCGCGGGAGGGGGGCGCGCCCCGGCCGCAGTGGCCGGGGCGGTCATGAGCGGCGGTCAGCCCGCGGCAAACACGGCGAGGGCGGCGTTGAACGTCTCGCTGGGCCGCATCGCCACCGATACCTTGCCCATGTCCGGCCGGTAATAGCCGCCGATATCGACGCTGCGGCCCTGTACGCCGTTGAGCTCGGCGACGATCGCCTCCTCTTTCTCCGCCAGCGCCTTCGCCAGGGGGGCGAACTTCGCCTTCAGGCCTGCGTCCTCGTCCTGCGCGGCCAGCGCCTGCGCCCAGTACAGGGCGAGGTAGTAATGGCTGCCGCGGTTGTCGATCGTCCCGAGCCTGCGGCCCGGCGACTTGTCGTTGTCGAGGAAGCGGCCGTTGGCCTCGTCCAGCGCCCGCGCCAGTACCGGCGCGGCCGAGTTGAGCCAGCGGTGGCTGATGTGTTCGAGCGAGGCGGCCAGCGCCAGGAACTCGCCCAGCGAGTCCCAGCGCAGGTAGTTCTCTTCCAGGAACTGCTGCACGTGCTTGGGTGCGCTGCCGCCGGCGCCGGTCTCGAACAGGCCGCCGCCGGCCATCAGCGGCACGATCGACAGCATCTTGGCGCTGGTGCCCAGCTCCATGATCGGGAACAGGTCGGTGAGGTAGTCGCGCAGCACGTTGCCGGTCACCGAGATGGTGTCCTGGCCCTTGCGGATGCGCTCGAGCGAGAGCTTCATCGCCTCGACCGGCGGCAGGATGCGGATGTCCAGCGCGCCGGTGCTGTGTTCCTTGAGGTATTGCCCGACCTTGGCGATCACCTGGGCATCGTGGGCGCGCGCGCTGTCGAGCCAGAACACCGCCGGCGTCTGGCTGATCGCGGCGCGGTCCACCGCCAGCTTCACCCAGTCGCGGATCGGCGCGTCCTTGGTCTGGCAGGCACGCCAGATGTCGCCGGTTTCGACCGCGTGTTCGAACACCGTCTCGCCCTGGCCGTTGGTCACGCGGATGACGCCGTCGCCCGGCGCCTGGAAGGTCTTGTCGTGGCTGCCGTATTCCTCGGCCTTCTGCGCCATCAGGCCGACATTGGGCACGCTGCCCATGGTGGCCGGGTCGAACGCGCCGTTGGCCTTGCAGTCGTCGATCACCACCTGGTAGATGCCGGCGTAGCAGCGGTCGGGGATCACCGCCTTGGCGTCCTGCAGCTTGCCTTGCGCATTCCACATGCCGCCCGAGTCGCGGATCATCGCCGGCATCGAAGCGTCGACGATCACGTCGCTGGGGACGTGCAGGTTGGTGATGCCCTTGTCCGAGTTGACCATCGCCAGCGCCGGCCGCTGTGCGTACAGCGCGGCGATGTCGGCCTCGATCGCCTCGCGCGCGGCATCGGGCAGCGACTGGATGCGCGCGTACAGGTCGCCGATGCCGTTGTTGGGGTTGAAGCCGGCTTTCGACAGCGCCGCGGCGTGCGTTTCCAGCACCGGGCGATAGAACTCCCCGACCGCCACGCCGAACATGATCGGGTCGGAAACCTTCATCATGGTCGCCTTCAGGTGCAGCGAGAACAGCACGCCCTGCGCGCGCGCGTCCTCGATTTCGCGCGCGATGAAGGCGGCCAGCGCCTTGCGCGACATGCATGCCGCGTCGACGATCTCGCCGGCCTGCACTTTCAAGGAGTCCTTCAGCACACGACTGCTGCCGTCGGCGCCATGGAAGGCGATCGTCAGCGTGTCGTCGGCGGCCATGGTCGCCGACTGTTCGCTGCCGTAGAAATCGCCACCGTCCATGTGCGCGACGTGCGACTTCGACCCGGCCGACCACTTGCCCATGCGGTGCGGATGCTTGCGCGCGTAGCTCTTGACCGACAGCGGTGCGCGACGGTCGGAATTGCCCTCGCGCAGCACCGGGTTGACCGCGCTGCCCATGGCCTTGCCGTAGCGTGCCTTGATGTCGCGCTGCGCGTCGTCCCCGGGCTCGTCGGGGTAATCGGGCAGCGGCCAGCCCTGCGCCTGCAGTTCCTTGACCGCGGCCTTGAGCTGCGGGACGGAAGCGCTGATGTTGGGCAGCTTGATGATGTTCGCGTCCGGCGTCCTGGCCAGCGCGCCGAGTTCGGCCAGGTCGTCGCTCACCGCGCGCTCGCCCAGCAGCTCCGGGAACTGCGCCAGGATCCGCCCCGACAGCGAGATGTCGCGCGTTTCCACCGCGATGCCCGCGGCGCCAGCGAACGCCTGCACGATCGGCAGCAGCGAGGCGGTGGCCAGGAACGGCGCTTCGTCGGTGAGGGTGTAGAGGATCTTCGGCGTTTCGGACATGCGCGGGTCTCGGCTCGAATGGCGGGATCGGTCAACGCGGCATTGTCGCGCTTTCGGCCCGGGCAGGGCAAAACGGCGCCGTATGCCGGTCGATGCCACCGCGCAGGCGCGGTTCTGTACGCGAGCGCGCACTGCTGCGGCGCAAGGGGCGGAAGCAGCCGATGCGAGCCGTCTTTTCAGCGAGGCCGGGCAAGGCTGGTTTCGTCGCGCCGGAAAGGCTCCGCCGCCGCCGGCGGGCCCGCTCCGCGAATGTCCCCCGGCATGCGCATCGCGCATGCCTCCTCCTTGATTTCGCTGCGCAGGCCCACCGACGGCGGCGGCACTCGGCCTGCGGGACAGGCTGGCAGGCCAACGCCAGCAACAAGGAATGCAGCGCAAGCTGCCAGCCGGCACTCCAGGCGCGACGGCGCCGCCCCACGAGCGGATGCCAAGCTGCGCACAACAACCGCTCCGGAAACGAAGAAGCGCGGCTCGCGCCGCGCTTCTTCATGCGATGCCCTTGGGTTAAACAGCTACTTCACGTCGAACTCGCTGGTGTTGATGACGTTGCCGTCCTGCGAGATCTCGACGCGATAGCGGCCCGTCGGCCAGCCATCGGGCTTGCTGATGTGGAAGTCGGTGGTCTGCGCACCCGCCGCGATCTGCTTGGTTTCCTCGGCGACCGTCTGGTTGCTGTCCAGGTGGGTCCACCTGGCCATGAGCGTGCTGGCGCCGGGACTGTCGGTGGCGACCGAGGCGTGGATGGTGTCGCCGGCGGCGAACGAGGTCAGCGGCGTGGCGATGGTGTTGTTGGCATCGATCGCGTTGCCCAGCGTGACCTGGGCGGAACTGGCCGGTGCGGCAACAGGCGGCGGCGTGGCCGGCGGCACGGTGGCCGGCGTGGTGTCGGTCGGCGTGGTCGGCGGAACCACGGGCGCGGGTTCGTCCTTGCGGCAGCCGGCCAGTGCGGCGGCGCCGACGACGGCGACCAGCAGGGCCTTGGAGAGACGGGTCTGGTTCATGGCAGTGTCCTCGTGGATGGTCGTCGTGGATCGGGCGGATCAGGCGGACGCAGGGGGCGGGCCCTTGCCTTCGCCGTCCTGCTCGATCTCCGGCAGGGTGATCACCTGCCCGGGGAAGATGCGGTCGGGGTTGTCGATGGTGTCGCGGTTGGCCTCGAAGATGCGCTGCCAGTGGCTGGCCTTCCCGTACACGCGCTGGGCGATGGCCGACAGCGTGTCGCCCTTCTCGATGGTGTAGCTGCGCGCGCCGATGCTGCCCGGGCCGCCCTGGGCGGTGGGAACGGTGTCGGCGCCGCTGGAGACGTTGGAGAAGTCGGGCCTGGCGCCGGCCAGCGTGCCGCCGCTTCCGCTGCCGCCGCTGGGCGTCGAGCTGGCGCCGCTCTGGACGTTGGAGAAATCGGGTTTCCTGTCGTTGCTCATGACCGGGTGCTCCTGGCCGTGGAGGTGCGGCAGGGACGTTGGCACGCAGGGTGTTAAGGCGGCATCGCGGCATCGCCGCGGCCGCGTTCAGCTACTGCCGCAGATCGCGCGTGGCGGCGGGCGGCACGCTGCCCGGGGTGCCGCGCCAAGGATTGATGTCGAGGCCGCCGCGCCGCGTGTAGCGCGCCTCCACCGAGAGCGAGGCGGGCCGGCATCGCGCCAGCAGGTCGACGAAGATCTGCTCCACGCACTGCTCGTGGAAGCCGGCATGCTCGCGGTACGAGACCAGGTAGCGCAGCAGGCTTTCGCGGTCGATGCGCGGGCCGCGGTAGGCGATGTCCACCGTCGCCCAGTCCGGTTGTCCGGTGACTGGACAGTTGGACTTGAGCAGCGCGCTGCGCAGGGTCTCCCCGACCACCTGGTCCGGGTCGGCGCGCAGCAGTCCAGCATCTGGTGGCCCGTACCGGTCGATGCGCACGGCAAGCGCGTCGATCGATTCCACGCCGGCGCGCGCGTCCACCAGCGGCGGCAGTCCGAAGGCAACCTCGACCGCGCCGCCCGCGGCCTGCGACAGGTCGGCCGCGATCCGGTCGCGCACCGCCTGCGCATCGTCGAAGCGGCTGGCGTTGAGCGAGTTGAGATAGAGCTTGAGCGACTTGGATTCGACCAGGTTCGGCGTGGTGGCCGGCACGGTCAGGGTGGCGGTGGCCACCACCGGCTTGCCGAGGCCGTCCAGCCAGGACAGTTCGTAGGCCTGCCAGCGGTCGTGCCCGGTGAATGGCAGCGCGCCCGCCAGCCGCAGGGCCTGCCGCCCGGTCGCGCGCGGGATCGGGAACAGCAGCGCGGGGTCGTACTGCCGCGGGTAGGCGACCTCGCGGCCGAGCAGCGAATCTTCGGGGGTGGGCATGCGTGCATTCTACCGTCGCACGCCGGCCGGTCCGTGTCCGTCAGGCGGCGGGATCGAGGTAGTCCAGCGCCACCTGCAGCATCGCGCGCAACCCCACGTCCAGCGCCGATTCGTCGAGGAAGAACTCCGGCGAGTGGTTGCTCGGCGCCTTCATCGGATCCTGGCCTTGGGGCGTGGCGCCGACGAAGAAGAACATCGCCGGCACCTGCCGCGCATAGAACGAGAAGTCCTCCGCGCCCATGGTCAGGCCGGGGTCGATCACGTTGTCCGCGCCCACCACCTTCGCAAGGCTCGGCCGCATGCGCGCAGTCAGCTGCGGGTCGTTGACCGTCACCGGGTTGCCCTTGGTGTCGGGGACCTGCGCCACCGCCGTGGCGCCATGGGCCTGGGCCACCTTGTCGGCCACGTTCGCCAGGTCGGCGAACACCTGCTGGCGCATGTCCTCGTCGAAGGTGCGGATGGTGCCGACCAGCTCGACGCTGTCGGGGATGATGTTGTAGCGGATGCCGCCGCGGATCGCGCCGAAGCTCACCACCACCGGCTGCTTCGAGATGTTCTGGCGGCGGCTGACGATGCTCTGCGCCGTGCCGACGACGTCGGCAGCGGCCACGATCGGGTCGACGCCGCCCCAGGGCCGCGAGCCGTGCGTCTGCCGGCCCTGGACCACGATGTTGAAGCGGTCCGAGGCGGCCATCAGCGGGCCGCCGCGCACGCCGATCCGGCCGGCGTTGATGGTCGAGAACACGTGCAGGCCGAACACGGCGTCGGGGCGGAAGTCCTCGAACAGGCCTTGCGCCAGCATCTCCTCCGCGCCGCCTTCCTCGCCGTCGGGCGGGCCTTCCTCGGCGGGCTGGAACACGAACAGCACCTCGCCGGCCAGTTCCTCGCGCATCGCCACCAGCGCCTGGGCCACGCCCATCAGGATCGCGGTGTGCGCGTCGTGGCCGCAGGCGTGCATCACCCCGGTGGTTTCGCCGCGGAAGGTCGCGGTGGCTTTCGAGGCGAACGGCAGGCCGGTGCGCTCGGTCACCGGCAGCGCATCCATGTCCGCGCGCAGGGCGATGCGCGGCCCGGGGCGGCCGCCCTTGAGCACGGCCGTGACGCCGGTGGTGGCGATGCCGGTCCTGGGCTCCAGCCCCAGCGAACGCAGGTGGTCGGCGATCACGCCTGCCGTCCGCGTTTCGCGATTGCCGAGCTCGGGATGCATGTGCAGGTCGCGGCGCCACTCGACCACCTGCGCCTGCAGCCGCTGCGCGGCTTCCGCGACCTCGGCGCGCTGCGCCTCCTGCGCCGCCGCGGGACCCGCCAGGCAGGCGGCGAGCGCGAGGACGGGCATGAGCGGTGGGCGGGCACGGGGGGCAACGCGCATCGGAACTCTCCTGGGCGGACGAGGCCCGATGCTAACCCGCTTTGCACGCCTGCCCGCGGCGTAGAATCCCGCCTCCGCGCCCCGGCGCAGACCTGGCGCGACATGCACGAGCTTGCCCTGCACCTGCTGGCCCTGCTGTTCCTGGCGGCGATGCTGGCCGGCTTCATCGACGCGATCGCCGGCGGCGGCGGCATGGTCACCATCCCGGCGATGCTGTTGGCCGGAATCCCGCCGCTGCAGGTGCTGGGCACCAACAAGCTGCAGGCGGTGTTCGGATCGGGCGCGGCCAGCTGGACCTACGCCCGCCATGGCCATGTCGATCTGAACGGGCAGTGGCCGATGGTGGCCACCGCCGCGGCGGGTGCGGCCGGCGGCGCGCTGCTGGCCACGATCATGCCCACCGACTGGTTGCGCGCGGTGCTGCCGCTGCTGCTGGTCGCGATCGCGCTCTACTTCGGCCTGCGTCGCGGCATCGGTGCGGCCGAGCGCCACCACCGCGTCAGTCCGCTGCTGTTCGGCCTGACCTTCGTCCCGGCGATCGGCTTCTACGACGGCGTCTTCGGGCCGGGCACCGGTTCGTTCCTGATGCTGGGATTCGTCACGCTGGCCGGCTACGGCATCCTCAAGGCCACCGCGCACACCAAGTTCCTCAACTTCGGATCCAACGTCGGCGCGCTGGCGGTGTTCCTGGCCGCGGGTGCGGTGCTGTGGAAGGTGGGGCTGGTGATGGGCGCGGGCCAGTGGATCGGCGCCCGCCTGGGTTCGCGCTTCGCCATGCGCCAGGGCGCGCGCGTGATCCGGCCGCTGCTGGTGGTGGTGTCGCTGGCGCTGGCGCTGCGCCTGCTGGCCGATCCGGCGCATCCGGTGCGCCAGTGGATCGGCTTCTGAGCCCTCAGCGCCCGGCGAGGAAATCCACGGTCGCCTGCAGCAGTGCGCGCACGCCCAGGTCGAGCGCACTCTCGTCGGGGGCGTACTGCGGCGAGTGGTTCATCGGCGCCGATTCCAGCGCCTGGTCCGTGGGCGTGGTGCCGACGAAGAAGTACAGCCCCGGCACCTCGTTGGCGAACACCGAGAAATCCTCGGCGATGGTGTAGCGCGGCACCTCGACCACGTTGTCCTTGCCGGCGGCCGCCTCGAGCGATGGCCGCAGGCGTTGCAGCAGCGCCGGGTCGTTGCGGGTCGCCGGCGCGTTGGCGGCGACCTCGAGCGTGGCGGTCGCGCCGCTGGCGGCGGCGAAGTGTTCGGCGGTGCTGCGCAGACGGGCGATCACGTCCTCGCGCAAGCCGGCATCGAAGGTGCGCAGCGTGCCCACCATCGTCGCCTCGTCGGGAATGATGTTGAAGCGCGTGCCGCCCTGGATCTGGCCCGCCGTGAGCACCACCGGATGCGCGGTGATGTCGACCTGGCGGGCGACGATGGACTGCGCGCCCAGCAGCACCTGAGCGGCGACGGTGAGCGGGTCCACACCGGCCCAGGGCTGCGAGCCGTGGGTCTGGCGGCCTTCGATGCGCAACGTCCACTCGTCGGCACTGGCCATGAACGGGCCGCTGCGCACGCCGATCCGGCCGGCGTGCAGGCGCGACCACACGTGCAGTCCCAGCACCGCATCGGGGCGGAAGTCGTCCCAGAGACCTTCGTCGAGCATCCGCTTCGCGCCCGCCACCTCGCCCGCGATCGGCGGCCCCTCCTCGGCCGGCTGGAACACGAACATCACCTCGCCGGCCAGCTGCCCGCGCATGCCGGCCAGCGCCTCGGCCACGCCCATCAGGATCGCCACGTGCATGTCGTGGCCGCAGGCGTGCATCACCCCGACCGGCTGGCCGCGGTATTCGCTTTTCACGGTCGAGGCGAACGGCAGGCCGGTGGCCTCGGTGACCGGCAGCGCGTCCATGTCGGCGCGCAGCGCGATGCGCGGGCCCGGCCGCGCTCCCCTGAGCACCGCGGCCACGCCGGTCGGCCCGATGCCGGTGCGCGGCTCCAGGCCGAGCGCGCGCAGGTGGTTGGCCACCACGCGTGCGGTACGCGTTTCCTGGTTGCCGAGTTCCGGATGCCGATGCAGGTCGCGCCGCCACTCGACCACCTTCGGCTGTACGCCGCGGGCGGCGGCATCGATGCCCGCGGAAACCTGCGCCAGGGACAGCGCGGGGGCGAGCGCAAGCGCGAGCAGGGCAAAGGCGGGACGAAGCATGCGGAGTCCTCGGCAGCGGAAGCCTGCATCGTATGCGAGTGCGACGCCCGCGGCGGACCGCCGCCTGCGCTTGACCCGTCGCGGTGCGGGATGACCTGCCACTCCCGGCGTCACCACAGCATTGCCTGGAGCATGCCCGGCCCGCCGCGGCGGAGGCTCCCACCTTCCGCCTCTCGCCAATCGCCAATCGCGCCGAAGCAACGCCATCCGGTCGCGATGCCGCGGTCACCCGGGCCGGGATGGCGCAAGCGGCACATGGATGTGCCCGGCCGCGAGTGCGGACACGGACGTCTGCCCGAGCGGTTCGTCACCCCGGCCCGGGGCACTGCGGCCCCACCGGAGAAACGTGCCCGGCCGCCGCCGCCAGCGCAGCCGCACGGAGACGCCTGCCCGGAAGCAATGCGCCGCCCTGCCACTGCACCGGGGGCCGTTCCGGAACGCCGCCACGCAGATCGACGTCACGAACGGCCGGCAATCGCCTGCGGCCTGCGGCACCCCCGACTTACGGGAAGTTGCCCGCCACCGCGCTGCCGCCGCCACCACCGCCCGGCGGGCGCGGCGTGGCGTCGCCGCCGGCCGGTGCACCTTCCACCGCTTCCTGGCGTGGCGGTGGCTCCCCGCGCCAGCGTCGCGTCGCGCGCTGGAAGAACAGGCTGTTGGGCACCCGCAGCACGCTCTCGCCCTGCGGATGCGACTCCTCCAGGGTGACGTACACCAGGTTCATGTCGATCACCCGCCCCCGCAGGCCCGGCTTGTCGCCGCTTTCCACCAGCTCGATGTGGTCGAGCAGGCGGAACGGCCGCGTGACGAGGATCAGCAACGCGCAGAACACGTTGGTCAGCACGCTCCAAAGCGCGAAGAACGCGACCGCGGCCACGGTAGCGAAGCCGGTGAATGCGCCCCACAGCACCGCGCCCGACACCCCCAGCACGCGCAGCACCAGCAGCAGCGCGGCGAACCCCACCAGGAAGCCGATCGTGCGCCGGGCGACGATTACGATCTCCGCGGGCAGGTCGTAGCGCACCGTCACCCGCTTGACGAGGCGCAGCAGCACCCAGCGCAGCAGCAGCGCGCACAGCACCACCACCACCACCTGGACCAGCGCGGTGAGCTCGCCCAGCCAGGACTCCAGCCAGGGCGGCAGCAAGCGGGCCATCAGCCGCCCACCGGCAGGGCACCCGCCCGGGACGGGGACTGCGGACGGCATCCGGAAGCGGGCAGCAGCGCTGTCATGCGGAATCCTGTGGCGGGCGCGCCGCAGGCGGGCGACGGCGGGCAAGCTTGCAACGACGCGCCGCGCCCGGCAAGCGCGGGGCGGGCGCCACGACGGCAGGCGCGCGCAGGCGGCGCTATCATGCGCGGCTCCGGCGCATGTCCCGCCCATCGCACAGGAATCTTCCGACCGTGGCCATCAATCCGCAGCAACGTGACCGCATCGCCTCCGGCAAGGGCTTCATTGCCGCGCTCGACCAGAGCGGCGGCAGCACGCCCAAGGCGCTCAAGCTCTATGGCGTCGACGAATCGGCGTACTCGAACGAGCAGGAGATGTTCGCCCAGGTCCACGCGATGCGCACCCGCATCGTCACCAGCCCCGCCTTCAGTGGCGAGCGCGTGCTGGGCGCGATCCTGTTCGAGCGCACCATGGACGACGACTTCGCCGGCAAGAACGCGGTCGCCTACCTGTGGGAAGACAAGGGCGTGGTGCCGTTCCTGAAGATCGACAAGGGCCTGGCCGACGAGGCCGACGGGGTGCAGAAGATGAAGCCGATCCCGGGCCTGGCCGACCTGCTGGCGCGGGCCAAGGCCAAGGGCGTGTTCGGCACCAAGGAACGCTCGGTGATCAAGGCCCACAACGCCAAGGGCATCGCCGAGGTGCTGGACCAGCAGTTCGAGCTGGGCCGGCAGGTGCTGGACGCGGGCCTGGTGCCGATCATCGAACCCGAGGTCGACATCAACGCCGCCGACAAGCAGGCGATCGAGGTCGCGCTCAAGCAGGGCCTGCTCGAGCGCCTGGACAAGCTCGACCCGGCCACGCCGGTGATGCTCAAGCTCACCCTGCCCGACGTGGACGGGTACTTCCAGGAGCTGGTCGACCATCCGGCCGTGCTCAAGGTCGTGGCCCTGTCGGGCGGCTACAGCCGCGACGACGCCAACGCGAAGCTGGCCCGCAACCCCGGCGTGATCGCCAGCTTCAGCCGCGCGCTGACCGAAGGCCTGAGCGCGCAGCAGGACGATGCGGCGTACAACCAGGCGCTGGATGCCTCGATCGAGTCGATCTACCGCGCGTCGATCGCCTGAGGTCGCGCGCGTGCATCGCATGAGCTAACGCGGTCCTGCCCGGCGCCGTGCGCCGTGCCGGGATCCACCCGACCCTCCCCGCGCGCGGGGAGGGAACGCAAGCGCCGCGGTCGCGCATGGCAGCAGAAGCGCAGGAACGGACGTGCAGCACCGCGCACTGGCGACGGATGCGGCCATCGCGGCGGGCGGTCGCACGGCAGGATGGGATGGCGATCCGGCTCCGGCGCCTCCCCCGTGCAGGAGGGATTGGGGTGGGGGCCAACGAAGTCACGCCAACCCGCCATGAGGATCCAGCCGATGCCACGCCACCCCGACACCACCGCCTTGCTCGTGATCGACCTGCAGCCGGACTTCATGCCCGGCGGCGCACTGCCCTGCCACGAGGGCGACGCGGTGGTGCCCGGCATCGCGGCCCTGCTGGCATCCGGCGCCTACCGCACCGTGGTCGCCACCCAGGACTGGCATCCGCCCGGCCACGCCTCGTTCGCGTCCAGCCATCCGGGGCGCGACGCCTTCGAGACCATCGAACTGCACGGCCACCCGCAGGTGCTCTGGCCCGATCACTGCGTGCAGGGCACGCCCGGCGCCGCGCTCGATGCGCGCGTGGACTGGCGGCCGGTCGACCTGGTGCTGCGCAAGGGCACGCATCCGCGGGTGGATTCCTACAGCGCCTTCCGCGAGAACATCGGCCCCGATGGCCGGCGCCCGCCCACCGGCCTGGCCGGGTGGCTGCGCGAGCGCGGCATCGCGGAAGTGCACCTGTGCGGCCTGGCGCGCGACTACTGCGTGCTGTGGAGCGCGCAGGACGCGGTCGATGCCGGTTTCCGCGCGCGCTTCCTGTGGCCGCTCACCCGCCCGGTCACGCCGGAGGGCGACGCACCGACGCGCACCGCGCTGCAGGCGGCCGGCATCGGTCTGGACGCCTGAGCGTCAAGGCCGGCTCAGCGGAACACCACCGTCCGGTGTCCGTTGAGCAGGATCCGGTGCTCCACGTGCAGCCGCACCGCGCGCGCCAGCACGCGCGACTCGATGTCGCTGCCGATGCGGATCAGCGCCGCCGGCGTCATCGCATGGTCGACGTGGGCCACGTCCTGTTCGATGATCGGCCCCTCATCCAGGTCCGGCGTGACGTAGTGCGCGGTCGCGCCGATGATCTTGACCCCGCGCGCGTGCGCCTGGTGGTAGGGCTGCGCGCCCTTGAAGCTGGGCAGGAAGCTGTGGTGGATGTTGATCGCGCGTCCGGCCAGCGCCGCGCACAGCCGGGGCGAGAGGATCTGCATGTAGCGCGCCAGCACCACCAGGTCGATGCGCTCGCGCTCCACCAGGTCGAGGACCCGCTGCTCCTGCGCATCGCGTGAGGCGGCATCGACCGGGAAGTGGTGGAAGGGCACGCCGTAGGACCCCGCCAGCTGCGCGTAGTCGGCGTGGTTGGATGCGACCGCGGCGATGTCCGCCCGCAGCTGCCGGCTGTGGGTGCGGAACAGCAGGTCGTTGAGGCAGTGGCCCTGGCGGCTGACCAGCACCAGCAGGCGTGCGCGCCGCCGTGCATCGTGCATGGCCCAGTCCATGGCGTGCGCGGACGCCAGGGGTGCGAAGGCCTCGCGCACCGCGACGATGCTGCCGGCCTGTGGCACGTCGAAGTGCACGCGCAGGAAGAAGCGCCCGGTTTCCGCATCGCCGAACTGCTGCGCGTCGACGATGTTGCAGCCATGCTCGAACAGCAGCCCGGAGACGCGATGGACGATGCCCGTGCGGTCGGGGCAGGACAGGGTGAGGACGTGGTCGCGGGACATTGCGGAGCACGGCTGCCGGGGAGCGCGCGACTATGTCACAGGCACCGCGCCGGCGGTGCTTCTGTTGCGACCGCAACCGTGGCGCCGCGCCGCTACAGGCCGGTCTGGCGCTTCACCGCGTCCTCGTGCAGCGATTCGTTGAGCTGGTCGACGACGGTGGTCCATTTCGCGTCGGCGCCGATGCTCTCGGCCAGGAACTGGCGCTGGCCGTCGTTCCAGAACGGCGCCTCGTGGACGTGCACGTCGCCCGCAAGCTGGTGGGAGCCGATGAACCCGGCGATGGCCTCGGGTCGCGAATCCAGGCCGAGCTGTTCGAACAGGTGGGTCATGCTGGGAGTGGTCTCGTCCACGCGTCGTCCAGGTCGGCGCCGGGTCTCCGGTCGGGACGGCAGCATCGCCGGGCGTCCCGCAACGCGATGTGATCGTGCGTCAGCCCGCGGGGAGCGACGGCACCGGGGTGGGCCGGCCATGCGCGTCGAGCGCGATCATCACGAAGCGCCCGCGCGTACAAAGGGCGCGTTCGCCGCTGTGCAGGTCCTCGGACACGACCTCGACCTCCACCTGCATCGAGGTGCGGCCCACGCCGGCGATGCGGGCGACGGTCTCCACGAGCTGGCCCTGGCGGATCGCACGGCGGAAGTCCACCTGCTCCGAGCGCGCCGTCACCACGGTGCACCGGGCGAAGCGCGAGGCGGCGATGAAGGCGGCCTTGTCCATCCACGCCAGCGCCTGGCCGCCGAACAGCGTGCCCAGGTGGTTGGTGTGGTCGGGGAACACGATCTCGAGCATGCGCGCCTCCGTGAGCGCCATGATGGCGTCCGCGGATGGCGCGGAAGGACTCATGCCCCCGCCGCCTCGCCGACGGGCAGCCACAGCTGCACCGCGCGCAGGATCTGGCCCGGCGCCTGGAACCCGGGCAAGCGCTTGGCCTCGGCACCGCCCTGGAACAGCGACAGCGTCGGCGTCTGGCGCAGGCCCAGCTCGCGAAACAGCGCCTCGCCCACCGTTTCCAGCTTCACCTTGAGCAGCACCACGCCCGCGGCGGCCTCCTCGTTGGCGAACTTCTGCAGCGACATGTCCAGCATCCTGCAGCCGGGACAATTGTCCTTGTAATAGTCGACCAGCAGGCGCGGATGCGCTTGGATGGCGGCATGGTAGTCGTCAGGCGACGACGCGTGCAGGGTCTGCATGGGGCGGGTTCTCGATGGAATTCAGGAGATGGTCGGTCCATTGCCGGATCCGGATAGCGTCTCGTTCGCCGTGCGGCATCTGCTCGATCTCCAGGCGCGGGAACGGCGAGTCGAAGAAGCGGGCCATGCGCCGGACCGCGCCGCAGTAGTACTCCTCGCCCCACTGCGTCTCGCCGGTACCGAACACCGCGACCTGCGCCGGCTTGCCGACCGCATCCATCAGCTCGGCGATGAAGCGCTTCATCTCGGCCGGGGTGCGCCCCGCGTTGTCCGACCAGGCGCCGAGCACGTACAGGTCGTGGCGCGGGTCCGGGCCGGCCGCGGCCAGGCCCGCGACGTCGGCCTCGATCCAGCTCACCGCATGGCCGCGCGCCTCGCAGCGCGCGCGCACCAGGCGCGCGACGTCGCGGGTGTTGCCGCTGAGCGAGGTGAAGGCGAGGAGGATGCGCATCGGGGACTCAAAGGCCGCAGCTTCGCTTCGAAGCGGCGGCGGTCAGGATCGTTTCTCGGCTTCTGGCTTTCTGGTACCCGGGCCGGAGCGAAAGCGCCAACGCTGTTGCGGGCCGGCTACGGATCTGGATTCGGCGCAATCCCATCCACAGCGACAGCACCGCTTTCCCTGGATCACAGATCATCGAACCCGTTATCCGAGTTCGTCTTCTTGTAAGAGGCGTTGCGCATCTCGAAGAAGTCGGTCTTGGTCTCGGTGAAGTTGTCGGCGTAGGCCTTGATCCAGGGCATCACGTTGTCGGTGGTGTCCGCATACAGTTTCTCGATCCCGAGCATGCCGGCCATCTTGTTGGCGCGGTACTTGACGTAGCGGATCATCTCGTCCACGTCGATACCATCGATGCCGTCGAGCACCTCGCCGGTCCACTGCGTCTCCAGCTCGATCGCGTGGGCGAATGCGCCGTGCACATAGTCGGTCAGCTCGTCGGTCTGCAGCTCCGGATTCTCGCCGACGATGGCGCGGATCACCTCGCTGATGAACTTGGTATGGGCCAGCTCGTCGCGGTTGATGAAGCTGATGATCTTGCCGGTACCGGCCATCCGGTTCTGGCGCACCAGGTTGTAGAAATAGGCGAAGCCGGAATAGAAGTTGATGCCTTCCAGGATCGAGGACTGGATCAGCGAGCGCAGCAGGGTCTCGGCGGTCTTCTCGCGCATGAAGTCGTCGTACGAGGCCATGATCGGCGCGTTGCGCTTGAGGATCGTCGGGTGGGTGCGCGCGATCTCGAAGATGCGGTTCTGGTTGGACAGGTCGGTGATCGAGGCCAGCACGTAGCTGTAGCTCTCGTTGTGGATCACTTCCTGCTGCCCGATGATCGCGGCATTGGCGTGCGCGGCCGGGTCTGTGATGTACTCGGCCACATTGTAGATGAAGCGCGTCTGCGGCGAGTCGAGCGTGGCCAGCAGGCCGATGATCGAATCGTAGGCGTTCTTCTCGCGCGCCGAGAGCTCGCCGTACTGCTTGGCATCGCTCTTCATGTCGACCTCGTCCGGGATCCAGAAGTTGGTCGAGAGCTCCTTGTAAGCGCGGTAGAACGACGGGTAGGGGATGTCGTTCCAGTTGAGGATGCCGGAGGTCTTGCCGTTGATGATCCCGGTCGAGCGGTTGGGATGGCGCGGCTCGAGGATGCGGATGCGTTCGAGCGGCGTGGCGGTGAGCGGTGCGGTAGCGGACATGGTTCTATTTCCTTGATGCTCGTGCTCCCTCCCCCGCTTGCGGGGGAGGGCTGGGGTGGGGGCGCGCGCCAGACGCGCGAAAAGCGGCCCCATCCGGCCCTGCGGGCCGACTTCCACCCGTGAAGGGCGCAATGCCCCGCAAGCGGGGGAAGGGACGGTCAGTGCGGTTGCGCGGTCAGCTCGAACACCACTCGCATTCCGCGATATCGATGTCGTTGGAGCGCACGTAGTAGGTCGTCTTCAAGCCTTCCCGCCACGCCGTCATGTGCAGCTCCAGCAGCGTGGAGGCGCGGATCGTCGAAGGCACGTAGAAGTTGAAGCTGATCGACTGGTCCACGTGGCGCTGGCGGCGCGCGTTCTGGCGCACCGAGGCGAACTGGTCGACCTTGTAGGCGCCCTTCTCGTAGTACGGCCAGGTCTCCAGCGACAGGCCCGGCGCGGCCACCGGGCGGCGGTAGTCCTTCTTCTCCTCGTAGTAGAACGCGGAGTAGATCGGGTCGATGGAGGCGGTGGAGCCGGCGATCTGCGCGGTCGACATGTTCGGCGCGACCGCCATCAGCCAGCCGTTGCGCATGCCGTTGACCGCCACCTGCGCCGACAGCTCCAGCCACTGCGGGCTGTTGTAGTCGCGCGCGCGGAAGTACTCGCCGTTGTGCCAGTCGCTGCCGAGGAAGGCGCTGTAGGTGCCCTTCTCCCTGGCCAGCTCCATGGAGGCCTGGATGGTGAGGAAGTTGATGCGCTCGTACAGCGCGTCGCTGTAGTCCTCGGCCTCGCGCGAATTCCATTCGATGCCGCGCAGCGCCAGCAGGTGGTGCCAGCCGAACGTGCCCAGGCCGATCGCGCGGTACTTCTGGTTGGTGATCGTGGCCTGCGGCACCGGCAGGTCGTTGAGGTCGATCACGTTGTCGAGCATGCGCACCTGGATCGGGATCAGGCGCTCGAGCACGTCGGTGATCAGGTCGCCCTGGTCTTCCTGCGGCACCACGGCCCGGCCGAGGTTGATGCTCGACAGGTTGCACACGACGAAATCGCCCGCCTGCCTGGTGGTCACGATCTGGTTGCCGGAGATGATCTCCTGCATGAGCTTCGTCGGGCTCATGTTCTGCAGGATCTCGGTGCACAGGTTGGACGAGTACACCATGCCGGCGTGCTTGTTCGGGTTCTTCCGGTTGACCTCGTCGCGGTAGAACATGAACGGGTTGCCGGTTTCCAGCTGCGAGACCATGATCCGCTTGAACAGGTCGATCGCCTTGACGGTCCGGCGCGCGATGCGTTCGTCGGCGACCACTTCCTCGTACCTCGCGCGGAAGCTGCCCTCGCCTTTCCGTTCGTCGTAGAAGTCCTGCAGGTACCAGCCCTTGGCCCGCTTCACCTCATGGGGGCAGAACAGGTACCAGTCGCCGCGGCGCTCCACCGCCTCCATGAACAGGTCGGGGATGCAGACCGAGGTGAACACGTCGTGCGCGCGCAGGCGCTGGTCGCCATTGTTCAGGCGCAGGTCCAGGAACGCCTCGATGTCGCGGTGCCAGATGTCGAGGTAAACCGCGACCGCGCCCTTGCGCTGCCCGAGCTGGTCCACCGACACCGCGGTGTTGTTGAGCTGCTTGATCCACGGCACCACGCCGCCGGAGGAGTTGGGCACGCCGCGGATCGGCGCGCCGGCCGCGCGCACGTAACCCATGTAGGCGCCTACGCCACCGCCGCCCTTGGACACGCGGGCGATGTCGGTGTTGGAGTCGTAGATGCCCTGCAGGCTGTCCTCGACGGTGTCGATGAAGCAGCTCGACAGCTGGCCGCCGGTCTTGCCGGCGTTCTGCAGGGTCGGGGTGGCGACCGTCATGTACAGGTTCGACAGCGCCCAGTAGGCCTCGCCCACCAGCTGCATGCGGCGCTCGCGCGGCGCCTCGTGCTGCATCAGGTACAGCGCGATGGTCAGCCAGCGCTCCTGCGGCAGCTCGTACACGTTGCGCGCGTGGTCGGTGGCCAGGTAGCGCGTGGCCAGCAGGTACAGGCCGTTGTAGGCCAGCAGCCGGTCGCGCGCGGGATCGATCATGCGCCCGGCCTCGGCCAGCTCCTCCTTGGAGTAGGCGCGCAGGATGTCGTTGGAATAGATGCCGCGGTCGGCCAGCGATTCCTGCAGGCCCACGTAGGACCCGTACTGCAGCGCCACGTCGTAGAAGCGGTTGCGGCTGGCGCGCTTGTACAGCCGGTGCAGGTACAGGCGCGCGGCGAACATCTCCCACTCCGGGGCGGTGACGTCGACGCGGGCCTCGGCCTCGCGGATCAGGTGGTCGGTGAGATCGTCCGCGTTCACCGCGTCCTTGCGGTCGACGAAGCCGAGCACGCTGCGGGTGTAGTCGGCGACATCCAGTTGCGGAAACTCGGCGTGCACGCGATCGATGGCGCGCGCCAGGCGGTCGCGGTCGAAGGGCATGCGGCGGTTGCCGGCTTCCTTGGTGATCCAGGTGCGGACCTCCGCGCTGGCGGTGGGACCCGGCAGGTCGGCGGCGCGAGGCGACGGGATCGCGTCCTCGCCGCCCGGAGCGGCCGGTTCCGGGTCCCTGTCGGCGGCGCGGGCGGCGTGGTCCGCGAGGGCGGGGCGGGCGACCTCCGGCCCCGTGCCCGGGGATGGCGCGATCGCGAGTGCGTCGCGGGTGTCGTGGATAGGGGTCATGCGGTCCTCCGTGGCTGCGCACGGCCGGCCTGTCCCTCGCAGGCGGGCGTGGCGTTGGAGGCAGGGTGGACGGGCGGCGTCGCAGGAACCGGGACGCCGCGACACCGCGCGTCCACAGGCCTGCTTCACCAGCCATCTCCCCCCGGAGATTCCGCGGCCGGCACCGCGCGGCGTGCAGGCGCGCGGCTGTCGGCAGGTCTTCGGACTCACGGGTCCGGAAGGCCGTGGCCTTCCACCTCCCCCGCCGCTTCCCGGAGCCTTCGCTCCAGTGCTGGTGGCGGGTTCGTTCCCGATTACCGCTGCGGGGCAGTGCCGGACTGGCCGTCGTCGTCGACAGGCGTCACCGGGCTTCCCTTTTCATCCCCGCGGCAGCGCGGGGAACCGACTTCCACAAGATAGTGTGGTCGCAAGAAGCGGTCAATCGAAAATATTGTGTCCTTCCTCAGGCGTGACCCTTCGCGGCCGGCGAAGAGCCGGGCCTGCCCCGGGAGCGGGCCTGGTCGGCAATGGTCTGCGCACGCGCTCACGGGGGCGGGGCGGCCCGGTGCGCTCAGCCGCCGCGGTGTTCGGTGGCCAGGTACTCGGCGCTCTGCATCTCGATCAGGCGCGAGGTGGTGCGCTCGAACGCGCCGGTCAGTCGTTCGCCGGTGTACAGCGCGTGCGGCGGCGCATCCGCGGTGCAGACCAGGTTGACCTGGCTGTCGTAGAGCTCGTCCACCAGGTGCACGAAGCGGCGCGCGGCGTCGTTGCGCAGGTCGTCCAGCACCGGGATCCCGCCCACCAGCACGGTGTGGAACTCGCGCGCGATCTCGATGTAGTCGGTGTTGCCGCGCGGGCCTTCGCACAGGGCGTCGAAGTCGAACCAGGCCATGTCCTTGCAGCGCGCGCGCACCGGGATGCGGCGGCCGTCGATCTCGATGCCGGCGTCGCGATGCGCATCGTCGCCCCCCAGTTCGTGCCAGCGCCTGTACAGCCAGGGATCCGACGCTGCGTCCAGCGGCGCCCGGTACACCGGCGAACGCGTCAACGCCCGCAGCCGGTAGTCGGTGTCGCTGTCCAGGTGCACCACCTGGCAGTGTGCCTGGATCAGGTCGATCGCGGGCAGGAAACGCGCCCGCTGCAGGCCGTCGCGATACAGGTGCTGCGGGTCGACGTTGGAGGTGGTCACCAGCACGATGCCCTCGGCGAACATGCGCTCCAGCAGCCGCGCCAGGATCATCGCGTCGCCGATGTCGCTGACGAAGAATTCGTCCAGCACCAGCACGCGCATCTGCCGCCGCCAGTCGCGCACGATCGTCGCCAGCGGGTCGCGTTCGCCGGCGTGCATGCGCAGCAGTGCATGCACGCTGCGCATGAAGCGGTGGAAGTGGG
>JAEXLY010000245.1 GCA_023444765.1 Pseudomonadota bacterium
GCGCGCCCGCCCCCCCCCCCGCCCCCCGGGCCGGCGTCTTTTCTTCCGGGTCTTCCCGATCCGAAGGCATCCGGGCGGGTGGATCGGATGGAAGTTCGGGACTTGCGGACGGAGGCCGTCCCGGTCCGGTTGTTGCGCCGAGGTCCGGTGAGCCCGCGTCGCGGTCCGGCCAGGCGGAGAGCGATTTCCGGTCGACGGGGTGCGGCGTCCGTCCGAAGCCCCGATCGACCGCCCCCAGGACGTCGACCGTCCCGCCAGCTGGAGGGAACATCTTCCGCGTTTCCACGGGCCTGGCTGCAGCGCAGCGCCCGGCCCCCGTCAGCGCCCCGCGGTCGGGCGACACCCGGGGCTCATGCCTCCCGTCACCCAACGCCGGGGCGGCGTCTGCCCGGGGTACGGCAGGACGCTTTGTTGCGACCGCCCACCGGTGCGGATCGGCGGGACGCCCAGCCCGGCGTGCTAGGGTTTGCCGCCATGTCGCAGCCCCTGTCCTCCATCGCCGCCGCCCGGCATGCGCACGACGGCACCGACAGTGCGGGCGTCAACAGCATGCGCCAGCTGGTGCAGCTGCGCTGGATCGCCGTCGTCGGCCAGCTGCTGACCATCTCGCTGGTGCATTCCGGCCTCGGCATCGCGCTGCCGCTGGCGCCGATGCTCGCGGTGCTGGCGCTGCTGGCGGCGTTCAACCTCGCCACCATGCTGCGCTGGCGCGGGCGCGGGCGCGAACGCGTGACCAACGCCGCGCTGATGCTGGGACTGGTGGTCGACGTCGCGGCACTGACCGTGCAGCTGTACCTGAGCGGCGGCATCACCAATCCGTTCGCCTTCCTGTACCTGCTGCAGGTTGGCGTGGCCGCGGTGTTGCTGCGGCCTTGGTCGAGCTGGGCCATCGCCGGCCTGGCCAGCGCCTGCATCCTCGGCCTGGCGCTGTTCCCGGGACCGGTCCGGCTGCCGGCGCATCCCGGACGCGGCCTGCCCGACTACTACGTGCTGGGCCTTCTGTTGTGCTTCGCACTGATCGCGACCTTGCTGGTGGCGTTCGTGATCCGCATCGGACGCATCGTGCGGGCGCGCGATGCCCGGCTGGCGGCGCTGCGGCAGCGCGCGGCCGAGGAGGAGCACGTGGTCCGCATGGGCCTGCTGGCCTCGGGCGCCGCGCACGAACTCGGCACGCCGCTGGCGACGATGGCGGTGATCCTGGGCGACTGGCGCCACCTCCCGCAGTTCCAGGGCGACCCGGAACTGCTGCAGGACGTCTCGGAGATGCAGGCCCAGGTGCTGCGCTGCAAGGCCATCGTGTCCGGCATCCTGGCCTCGGCCGGCGAAACCCGCGCCGAGGCGCCCCGCGGCACCACCCTGCGCGCCTTCCTCGACGGACTGCTCGGGGAGTGGCGGCGCAGCCGCGTGGTGCGCGGGTTCGAGTACCACGACGCGGTGGACGGCGACTTCGCCATCGTGTCGGACGCCGGGATCCAGCAGATGCTGTGGAACGTGCTCGACAACGCGCTGGAGGCTTCGCGTTCGCGCGTCTCGCTGGAGGCGTCCACCGTGGACGGGATGCTGGTCCTGCAGGTGGTCGACGATGGCCCGGGCTTCGACCCGGGGATCCTGGAGCGCCTCGGCACACCGTACAACTCCAGCAAGGAGGCGCCGGGGCGCGGCCTCGGCCTGTTCCTGGCCCTGAACGTGGCGCGCACGCTCGGGGGTACCATTGACGCATGCAACCCGCCGTCCGGCGGCGCCATGGTGACCATCACCCTGCCGCTGGCGGCGCTGTCGCTGGAACAGGATGACGATGAACGATGAAATCCGCCGCCTGCTGGTCGTCGAGGACGACGTCGCCTTCGCGCGCACGCTGACGCGTTCGTTCGAGCGCCGCGGCTACCAGGTGCGCCAGGCCGCCAGCATCGACGGCCTGGCCCCGCTGCTGCAGGGTTTTTCCCCCACCCACGCGGTGGTCGACCTCAAGCTGGCTGGCGGCACTTCCGGGCTGGCCTGCGTCAAGGCCCTGCACGCGCACGATCCGGACATGCTGATCGTGGTGCTGACCGGCTATGCCAGCATCGCTACCGCGGTCGAGGCGATCAAGCTGGGCGCGCACCACTATCTTGCCAAGCCGTCCAACACCGACGACATCGAAGCCGCGTTCGCCCGCGAAGGCGGCGATCCCGAAGTCGAACTCACCCGGCGCCAGACCTCGATCAAGACCCTGGAGTGGGAACACATCCACGAGGCGCTGGCCGCGGCCGATTTCAACATCTCGGAGGCCGCGCGCCAGCTCGGCATGCACCGCCGCACGCTGGCGCGCAAGCTGGAGAAGCGGCGGGTGAAGTAGGCGTTTGCACGCGAAGCAGGTATGGGATCCGACGGTCGGTCGCGCTTGCGATCGGGTTGCCACATCCGCGGATCGCTCCTCGGCCAGGCCAGTCCGCTGCGCGGCCTTACCGCGCAAGCTGTCCGCACTCGCCCCTGGCCGACTCGCCGCCGCAGCGCATCCCTGCGGCGCGCTCCGCGATCTCCGGCCCGGGCCAGCCATCCAGGCATCCGAGCCGCTTCGAAGGCGCTGGGCACCGGAGCATCACCGCACTGGTGGCGACGAACCACGCACTGGCGATCGGGGATCGCGACAGGCGGAACATGGATGTTCTGCGCGCGAACCGGGACTGGGTGGGCGTGCATGGCTCGCGCGGCATGCCGCGCATCCACGCGAACGCCGGGCGCCTGCGCCGGGCTGGACCGCGAAGCGGCCCTGACCGGGCGGAAAAGCGATCCCCGGTCGACAGGGTGCGGCGATCCCGCTCGAAGCCCTCGCCAACAACAGGCACCCCCGCCTGCGGCGCAGGCAAGCCGACGGCGCCCGGCTACTCCGCGTCGGGCTCCCGGTACACCGTCTCGACCTCCTCGCCGCGCTCGCGGCGCACGTTCTCGGCCCAGTGCAGCACCTCGGCCACCGCGTCGAAGAACTCGCTGGAGATGTAGTCGTCCAGTTCCACCTGCTCGTTGAGCCCGCGCGCCAGCGGTACGTTCTGCAGGATCGGGATGCCCTCCTCCTCCGCCGTCCTCCTGATCAGTTCGGCGAACGCGCCCTCGCCCTTGGCCACGACCACCGGCAGCTCGGTTTCGCCGGGCTCGTACTGCAAGGCGACGGCGATGTGGGTGGGATTGGTCACGACCACGTTGGACTTGCGCACGGAGGCCAGCATGTTCTGCTGCGCCCATTCCTGGTGCAACTGACGGCGACGCTGCTTGACGTAGGGATCGCCTTCGTTCTCCTTGAGCTCCTGGCGGATGTCGCGCCGGCTCATGCGAAGCTTCCTGGTGTAGGAGAACTTCTGGTACCACACGTCCAGCGCGGAGACGAAGAAGAACACCGCGATGGTCCACACGGCGATCCACTTCACGCCGTGCCAGAACGCACCGGCCATGGCCGACGGCGGCGCGTAGGGGAGCTTGAGCAGCCACTCCATCATCCCGCGCAGCACGATGTAGCCGATGCCGATCAGGGCCACGCACTTGAGCACCGACTTCACCAGTTCGACCAGGTTGTCCATCGAGAACATCCGCTTGATGCCCTCGACCGGATTCATCTTGTCCATCTTCGGCGTGATCTTCTTCGTCGAGAACACCGGGCCGACCTGCAGGAACTCGATCACCACCCCCAGCGCCAGCACCATGGCCAGCAGCGGCAGGCACACCCACAGCAGGGTCTCGAAGGCGAGCTGGCCCAGGCGCGGCAGGGACTGGTCGAAGGGCTGGCCGATGGCCTGCAGGCTCTGCTCGAACAAGCCGGCCACGCGGCCGTAGATGAACGGGCCGAGCATTCCACCGAGCGCGATCCAGCCCAGCAGCAGCACGGTGCCGGTCAGCTCCCGGCTGCGCGCGACATTGCCTTCCTTGCGCGCGTCGCGGATCTTCTTCGGGGTCGGCTTCTCGGTCTTGTCGGCACCCTGGTCCTTGTCCGACATGCGCAGGTCCCGCTGCAGTCAACGCGGGCCGAGGCTAGCACGCCGCGGTCGCGGCACCGTGCAGGGGCCGGGGGCGCTCGCCGGCGGTGAACGGCGCCTGCGCCGCGGCCGCCGCCTAGGGTCGGCCCGAGGTGCCACGGGATGACAGTCTCGCTACAGTGTGCCTGTCGCCGCCATTGCGGCCCCCGTGGACGCCCCTTCCCCAGCCATGAGCAGCATCGGCACGCCGCCGCCCGGTTTCGGCACCTCCGGCTTCCCGCCGGCGGGGCAGGTTTCGCTCGACGAGGCCCGCCAGCACGAACTGCTGCGCAGCGGGACGGACGCCGGGCATGAGCAGGCGGCGCCGACCGCGCTGGTCGACCCGGGCGAGTCGGTGCTCGGCTTGTCGGCCTGGGAAGGCGCGGAGGCGCCCCACACCCTGCCGCGCGATGCGGCGTTCGCCTCGCGGCTGGCGACGATGGAACGGGCGGATGCCGCCAGTGCCGCCGTGGACGGCATCCTGTCGGCGCTCTGAGATTCGCCTACCCGCCCTGCGCTGGCCGATAATGCGCCGGTGAACTCCCCGCCTCCCTCGCCCGGGCAGCTGCGCGATGCGGCCACGCGCCTCGTCTCCGCGCTGGGCGCGCACGAGGATCCGGAGTACCGCCTGGCCGTGCTCAAGCGACTGTCGCGCCGCCTGGGCGAGGAGCAGTACCCGCTGTTCCTGCGCCTGCTGGGCGTGGTCGCCGAAAGCGACGATGCTGACGCCAAGCGCCTGCTGGCCGACACCGTGGCCACCGCCCTGCGCCGCTCCGACCTGCCGGGCGGCGCGCTCAGCTCCTGGGGCGCCACGCGGCTGCCGGACAACGTGACCGGGATGAGCGCGGGCGCGCTGTCGGGCGGGTTCTTCGGCAGCTCGCCACGGCGGCTGCTGGGCCCGGTCGAGTACCTGGTGGTATGGCACCTGCAGCGCACGCAGCGTACCTCGCTCGGCGCCGACGCCTTCCGCCGGCACCTGGCCCTGCTGGTGGACCTGCTCAACCACAGCAGCGAGGCGGCCACGCTGTACCCGCAGAAGCTGGCGGCCGACGCCCAGAACGAACTCGAGGGCGCCTATACCCGGGCTACCCGCGAACGCCTGGCGGCCATCGCCCGCGCCTGGCAGTCGGGCCAGCCGCCGCAGCAGGTCGCCCAGGCGGCGATCGATGCGGGCCATGTCGACATGCCCGCCGGCTGGGTGGTGCGCGACCTGTAGGCGACCGCGTGCCCGAAAGCGTCGACCGGACCCCGCTTCCGGGCCGCCGCGGTTGCCCGTCCCGGTCCCAGCGGCCAAGATTCGGGCGCGACCGGGGGAAAGGGGCTGCAATGGGGAACCGCATCGTCGCGGCACTGTGCGTGCTGCTGCTCATGTCCGCGCTGTCCGGCTGCCGCCGCCAGGCGCCCGGGGAATCGGAACCCGCCGTGGCCGCCACGCCCGCCGAGGCCGTGCGTCGCCTGACCGCCGACCTGCGCGCCAACGACCTGGACGCGTTCGCGCGCCATGCCGTGACGCCGACGGTACACGACCGTCTGCAGGCCGCGTGGGGCGAGGGCCGTACGCGCTGGCCGCTGGACCAGCTGCCATTCGCCGCGCACATTCCCCGCGGCATGGCCGCACTGTCGGCGCCGGACGCCGAAGAGGTCCTGCAGCGCGGTTTCGACCGCCAGCTGGCCGACGCTTCGCTCGCGGCAGCGGCCGAGTTCCTGACCCTGTTCACGGTGCAGTACATCCTGCAGCAGGGCGAGTTCAGCGTGTCCGAGCGCGAACACTATCCGCAGCTGGTGCAGGCCTTCGGGGCCTGGGCCGCCAGCGCACCGATCGGAGACCGCGCGCGGGCGCGCGCCGCGATCGCGGCGATGACCGCGGCCGCGCGCGAAACCGGGCTCGACAGCGACCAGGCCTTCGCCGAGGCCGGCATGGAAGAGTCGCTGCGGCGCATGTCCACGGTGCTCGCCGCCGGCAAGCAGGTGCTGGTCACCTACGGCTTCGACCTCGATGCCGACCTCGACGCGATGGACGTGCAACTGCAGTCCCAGACCGGCGACGTGGCCCGCGTGCGCATGCAGTACGCGCTGGCCGGCACGCCGGTCGATACCGTGGTCAACCTCGAGCGCCGCGATGGCGTGTGGTACGTGAGCGACTTCCTGCGCCACGCCGAGGATGCGCTGGCCACGGACTGAGCGCGGTCACAGCAGCACGCTGATCCCCACCAGCACCATGAACAGCGCGAACACGCGCTTGAGCGCCGCGCCGCTGATCGCATGCGCCAGGCGCGTGCCCAGGGGCGCGGCGAGCACCGAGGCCACGGCGATGCCGACGGCGGCCGGCAGGTAGACGTAGCCGACCGCGTGCGCCGGCAGGGCGCCGGCCGGCGCGTGCACCGCGTAGCCGGCGGCGCTGGCCAGGCCGATGAAGATGCCACAGGCCGACGAGGTCCCGACCGCGCGCACCGGCACCACCCCGCGCCAGACCAGCAGCGGCACGGTCATGCTGCCGCCGCCGATCCCCACGATCGCCGACACCGCGCCGATGCCGCCGCCGGCGACGGCCATCGGCCAGCCGACGGGTACCACGTGCGGTTGCGGCGCGGACCCGCGGGGACCGCCGCGCGCCATCTGCGCGGCCACCAGGAAGCAGTAAAGCGCCACGCACCAGCGCAGCACCTCGCCCTGCAGCGAGACCGCGGCGAGGCTGCCCAGCCAGCCTCCGAGCAGCAGGCCCGGCACCATCCACGCGACGGTCGGCCACAGCACGCTGCCGCGGCGGTGGTGCGCACGCGCCGAGGACGACGCGGTCAGCACGATGCTGGCCAGCGAACTGGCCAGCGCCGCGTGCATCGCCGCCTGCTCCGGAATACCGTAGGCCGGCAGCAGCCAGAACAGGGCGCCGATCAGCACCAGTCCGCCGCCGATCCCCAGCAGTCCGGCCAGTACGCCCGCGGCCACCCCCAGCAGCGGGAACACCCACCAGCCCTCGATCATGCGCCGGTCCCTGCGCGCGGGTCTGAAAAGATGTTCATCGGCAGCTGGCTATAGTCGGCGGATGTCGAAACGGTTGCCCATCCTACTCGCCACACTGGCCCTGCTCGTGCTCCCCGCCGCAGGCGCGCGCGACGACGCCGCGGCGTTGCGAGCCGCCCTGGACGCCGCCGCACGCGGCCTGCCCGCGCCGGCGCTTGCCGCCACGCACCCGGCCCGGCGCTGGGTGGAGATGGCGACCCTGCAGCGGAACATCGACACCCTGCCCGCGGGGCAGGCCGAGGCATTCCTGTCGCGTCACGGCGGCGAAGCCGTGGGCGAGGTGTTCCGCGAAGCCTGGTTGCGGGCGCTGCTCAAGCGCCAGGACTGGAGTGGCTTCCGGGCGGCGTGGTCGCCGGCGGTGCGCAGCACCGCGCTGCGCTGCGCCGAACTGCAGGCGCGCGAACGCACCGGCGCAGTCGACGCGCCATGGACGCGCGAGGCGCAGGCCATCTGGCGCAGCAGCGGCAAGTCGCTGCCGGGCGAGTGCGACCCGGTCTTCGCCGCGCTGGCCGCCCGTGGCGGCCTGGACGATGCGCTGCGCTGGGAGCGCATCGAGC
>JAEXLY010000035.1 GCA_023444765.1 Pseudomonadota bacterium
TTCGGACTCGGTGAGCTGGTGGTACATGGGGGATCGTCTCTTGCCGGAGTGATCCCCTCCAGTCTGCCAGCTCACCTCTCCATTTTCGGGCGGTGCGGGTGTTGCACTTACTTTGTTAACCCGCGGCGCCTAACAATTCGTCCAAGCCGACGCCGCTTTGCGGCGCGGCTTAACTCAGGTGTTAGGCCGCTGTGGACCCTACAAGAGTACTGACAGTCGAAGATATCCGTGAGGGGTTGGCTACCGCGACAGAGTGGGTTCACCCCCGTTTTCACGGACACTTACGATAAGGCAGATCTCCGGGAAGCCCGCTCCCCGCTCCGCCGTCCTCACTGCCCGGAACGCGGCAGGAACTCCTCCGCAACCCTTCGCGCGAGTCTATAGGGCTCGGGATCGTTCCGGTTGCTGAGCACCACCACCGTGAGCCTCCGCGCAGGCCAGCGCAGGATCACGTTCCGGAATCCGATGCTCTCGCCCGAATGCCACTGCAGTGGGCCGTGCGTGCTGGCGTGCAGCCGCCAGCCGTAGCCGTAGGCATCCACATCGGGTTCGTCGGTCGGCGCGTGCGCAGTGAAGGCAAGCGCGCGCAGGTCGTCGCGCAGCAGCCGGTCGTCGCCGAGCGCCGCGTCCCACCTGGCCAGGTCGTCGATCGAGGCGTAGATGCCACCATCGCCGAGGGTAGCGCTGGTGGGACCCTGGTCGGTGCGGGTCCAGGCGCCGCCCACGTCGCTGTGGCCGTAGGCGCGATGCGGAACGGGCGGGCCGCCATCGACGCGGGCCACCGCACCCATGCCCAGCGGCCGGAAGATCCGTTGGTCCAGGAAGGCGGGGAAATCGCGGCCCGAGGCGCGCGCGACCACCAGGCCCAGCAGCACGTAGCCGCTGTTGCTGTAGCGGTAGGCGCTGCCGGGCGCGAAGTCGAGGCGGTCCACGCCTTCGAGCAGGCGCAGCACGTCGGCGTCCCGCACCTGGCCGTCGAGGTCGGGCGGCAACAGGTCCTCGTAGTCGACGAGGCCGGAGCTGTGGCTGAGCAGGTGGTGCAGCGTGATGGCGTCGGTGGCCGGCGGCAGTGAGGGGAGCCAGCGGCGCAGCGGGTGGTCCAAGGACAGCGTGCCGTCCTGCACCAGCAGCAGGATCGCTGCGGCGGTGAACTGCTTGCTCACCGAAGCCAGGCGGAAGCGGGTGCCGGGGGTGACCGGCGTGCGCTGCTCGAGGTCGGCCAGGCCATAGCCCTTGCGCACGACCGGCTCGCCGTCGCGCGACACCAGCAGCGCTGCGCCGGGCACGTCGCCGGCGTAGTCGGCCATCATCGAATCGATCCTGTCGGCCGTGGGCGGCATCGCGTCTCCCGTGCTGGCGCAGGCCGCGAGGACGCAGGAGAGCAGTGCGGCGGCCGGGCGCATCGGGCGAGTGTAGTGCGCTACCCGTCCCTGCGCCGGAACGGCAGCACCACGCCGCGCTCCCCGGGCGACTCCTCGCGCTGCCACAGCACCGGCACGTCGCGCGGCGAGCCGGGCTCGAAGGTGTCGCGCTCGGCCTGCGCGGCGCGTTCGGCTTCCTCTTCCTCGATCTCCCAGCTGTAGCGGCGCCGCGGCGGCAGGGGGTCGGCGCCGCGCAGCAGCCAGGCGGCCAGTGCGCCGCCCAGCGCGCCGCCCAGGTGCGACTGCCAGGACACGCCCGGCTCCTGCGGCAGCACGGTGAGCAGCATGCCGCCGTAGAACAGGAAGGCGATCATGCCGGCGGCGATCGAGGGGCGGTCGCGGCGCAGCAGGCCCAGCACGAACACCAGGAACATCAGGCCATGGGTGAGGCCGCTGGCGCCGAGGTGGAACGAATCCGGGTCGCCCAGCGCCCAGGCGCCCAGGCCCGACCCCAGCCACATCAGCGGCAGGCCGCGCAGGGTGGCGCGCGGATAGACGGTGAGCGCCAACGTGCCCAGGATCAGCAGGGCCGAGGCGTTGGCGATCAGGTGTTCGGGCGAGCCGTGCAGCAGCGGCGCGGTGAGGATGCCGGGCAAGCCCTCGGGGGTGCCGGCGGCGACGGCGAACAGGCGGTAGTCGCCCATGCCCTGCAGGCCGAAGACGATGAGCAGCAGCAGGACGAAGGCGATCGCGCCCTTGAGCGCGGTGCCGAGGCGGCGGCGGTCGTGGACGCGCTGGGTCTCGGGATCGTGCGGGTCGTCGGGCGTGGGCAGGTACATCCGGCAAGGGTGGCGGCGGAATGGGGGGATGCAAGGGCCGGGCGGCATGACGCGGCCTCGGTCCTTTCCCCTTCCGGGGAGAAGTCCGCGGCCTTGCCCCTTCCCGCGCTTGCGGGGCATTGCGCCCTTCATGGGTGGAAGGCCGGGATGGGGGCCGGGTCCGATGCGGGGGACTGTGGCGCGGCGACCTGCACGCACCCCCACCCCAGCCCTCCCCCGCAGGCGGGGGAGGGGGGCGTCAGGTATTCCTCCGCAGGCGGGGGAGGGGGCGTCGGGTATTCCCCCGCAGGCGGGGGAGGGAGCGAGACGGCGAAGAGATGGTCGCGACATCAGTCCTCCTCCCCATACCCGGTGCGGAACGCACCCGCGTCGATGCCGTCCTCGCACAGCGCGCGCACGATGGCGTCGGTGTTGCCGTGCGTGGCGATCACGCGGCGCGCGCCGGTCTCGCGCACGGTACGCATCAGGCCGGGCCAGTCGGCGTGGTCGGAGACGACGAAGCCGCGGTCGTAGTTGCGGCGGCGGCGGTTGCCGCGGATGCGCATCCAGCCCGAGGCGAAGCCGGTCTGCGCGCGGCGGAAGCGGCGCATCCAGGCGCTGCCCGCGGCCGAGGGCGGCGCCAGCACCAGGCGGCCTGCGTGGTCGGCGCCACGCGCCTGGTCGGATACGGTCTCGGTCGGCGGCAGCGCGATGCCGCAGGCGCGGTACACCTCCACGCCGCTGGCGATCGCGCCATGCAGCAGCACCGGCGCGCCCAGGAACGGCGCCAGCTCTGCCAGCACGCGCTGCGCCTTGCCCAGGGCGTAGCAGAACAGCACCGCCGCGGTGCCTTCGGCTTCGCAGGCCGCGCGCCACTCGGCGATCTCGCGCGCGACCTCGGCGGTGTCCGGCCAGCGGTAGATCGGCAGGCCGAAGGTGGCTTCGGTGATGAAGGTGTCGCAGGGCACGACCTCGAACGGCGCGCAGGTGGGATCGTGCTGGCGCTTGTAGTCGCCCGAGGCCACCCACACCCGGCCATCGGCTTCGATCCGCACCTGGGACGAACCCAGCACGTGCCCGGCCGGATGCAGCGACACCCGCGCGCCGCCCAGGTCGAAGGCCTCGCCGTAGTCCACAGCGTGGTAGCGCTGCGGCCCCAGCCGCCATTCCAGGATCGGCAGGCTCTCGCGCACGCAGTGGTACTCGCCCATGCCGCCGCGGGCGTGGTCGCCATGGCCGTGGGTGATCACGGCGCGCGGCACCGGGCGCCAGGGATCGATATGGAAGTCGCCGGCCGGGCAGTAGAGGCCCTCGGGTCGCAGTTCCACCAGGTCGCGCGCGGCGTTCATCGCGGCCGGGTCGGCGCCGCGCCCGGACGGCGGTTATGGACAGAGGTTCGACGCATCGGTTCCAGGGGCGCGTGCGACCTGTACAGGCCGGCCAGGGGAGGACAGTCGAGGCTAGCCGGGCGTCCATGCGCCCGGCGTCAACACGCCGGGCGCCGGAGCAGGCAGGACACGCGCTGCCCGGGCCTGAATGGCCGGACGCGGACGTTCATGATTGCCGGTTCGCCGTCTCACGGCCTGAGACGCCGGCTCGCCAGCCTGCCGCGATGGAAACTGCCCGCAAACTGTCCATCCTCGCCGATGCCGCCAAGTACGACGCCTCCTGCGCGTCCAGCGGCGCCGGCAAGCGCGACTCCACGCGCAGCGGCGGCATCGGCAGCACCGAAGGCATGGGCATCTGCCACAGCTACACGCCCGACGGGCGCTGCGTGTCGCTGCTCAAGATCCTGCTCACCAACTTCTGCATCTACGACTGCGCCTACTGCGTGAACCGCGTGAGCAGCAACGTCGAGCGCGCCCGCTTCCGCGTCGACGAGGTGGTCAAGCTCACCCTCGACTTCTACCGGCGCAACTACATCGAGGGGCTGTTCCTTTCCAGCGGCATCATCCGCAGCGGCGACTACACCATGGAACAGCTGGTGGAAGTGGCGCGCAGCCTGCGCGAGGACCATCGCTTCGCAG
The DNA here is from genome assembly GCA_023444765.1 of Pseudomonadota bacterium. Classification (GTDB taxonomy): domain Bacteria; phylum Pseudomonadota; class Gammaproteobacteria; order Xanthomonadales; family Xanthomonadaceae; genus Luteimonas. The sequence goes on from JAEXLY010000035.1 coordinate 4,207, forward strand.
GCTATATCCACCTCAAGACCATTCCCGAAGCCTCGCCCGAACTGCTGGCGGCGGCGGGCCGTTACGCCGACCGCCTGTCGATCAACGTCGAGCTGCCCACCGAGCAGGGACTGGCGTCGCTGGCACCGGAGAAGCGCCTGCCCGCCATCCGCGGTGCCATGGGCGAACTGCGCTGGCGCATCGAGGAGTCGAAGCAGGCGCGCAAGGCATCGGCCGGCGCCGGATCGGTGGCGGGCGCGCCGCGCCGGCGTGCACCGAAATTCTCGCCGGCCGGGCAGAGCACGCAGATGATCGTCGGCGCCGATGGCGCGGACGACCGCACCATCCTGTCGATGGCCGACAACCTCTACGGCAACTACCGCCTGCGGCGCGTGTACTACTCGGCCTTCAGCCCGATCCCCGACGCCAGCAGCCGGCTGCCGCCGCGCGCGCCGCCGCTGCAGCGCGAGCACCGGCTCTACCAGGCCGACTGGCTGCTGCGCTTCTACGACTACCGCATCGACGAGATCGCCGACGGCCGCGGCGACGGCATGCTCGACCTCGACGTCGATCCCAAGCTGGGCTGGGCGCTGCGCCATGCCGATCGTTTCCCGGTCGACCTCAACACCGCGCCGCGCGAGCAGCTGCTGCGCGTGCCGGGGCTGGGCGTGCGCAACGTCGACCGCCTGCTGGCCGCGCGCCGGCACGGGCGGCTGCGCGTGGCGGATCTCGCGCGGCTGCGCGC
>JAEXLY010000165.1 GCA_023444765.1 Pseudomonadota bacterium
CCAGTCCAGGCCCGCGTCGCCCACCCGCAGCGCCGCGCTGGGCAGGTGCTTGAACAGGCCCGACCAGATGCGCATCGCGCCGGTAGCGCCGTAGAGCCCGGTCTGTTCGTTCTGGTCGTTGCCCACCCAGACCACCGCCAGGTGGTCGCCGGTCCAGCCGGCGAACCAGCTGTCGCGGCCGTCGTTGCTGGTGCCGGTCTTGCCCGCCGCATTGAGCCGGCCCAGGCCATCGTTCACCAGTTGGCGACCGGTCCCCGAACTCACCGCATGCTGCAGCGCCAGGGTCACCAGTCGCGCGGCGATGGCGTCGCCCTCGGTCGCCGGCGCCGGATCCTTGTCGTAACGCTTGACCACGTTGCCTTCGGGGTCGAGCACGCCGCGCACCGCGTGCAGCGGCTGGATCTCGCCGCCGGACGCCAGGAACTGGTAGAGCTGCGCCATCGCATACGGGCTCTGGTCCACCGATCCCAGGATCAGCGAGGGATTGGCCTCGGCTTCGATCCCCGCCAGCGTCCGCACCAGATCGGCCAGCCGGCGTGGGTCGACCTGCATGCCGATGCGCACGGTGGCCTGGTTGTACGAGCGCGCGAGCGCATCGATGGTGCGGACCGTGCCGTGGCTGCGTCCGTCCGAGTTGCCTGGCGACCAGCGCTTGCCGTTGTCCAGCGTGACCGTCACCGGCGAATCGTCCACCCAGGTGGCCAGCGACCAGTTGCGCGGGCTGGCCAGCGCCAGCAGGTAGACGAAGGGCTTGAGCAGCGAGCCGACCGGACGGCGCGCCTCCACCGCACGGTTGAAACCGTGCACCGTGGGCGTGCCGCTGCCGACCACGGCGACGACCTCGCCATCGTGCACGTCGGTGACGATCAGCCCGGTTTCGAGCGGCGGCCGCTTCCCGGTCTGCAGCGCCTTGAGCGTGCCGGTCGCCGAGGCCTCGGCATAGGCCTGTGCCGAGGGCGACATCCCGGTCATCACCGAGAGGCCGGCGCCCTGCAGCGCATCGGCCGGATAGTCGCGCGCCAGTTGCCGGCGCACCAGGTCGACATAGGCAGGGAAGCGGTTGGCGGCGACGGCGCCGGGGGTGGCGGTGATGCCCAGCGGCGCGGCCACGGCGCGGTCGTGCGCCTGCTGGTCGATCAGGCCGGTGTGGAGCATGTTGTCCAGCACGAAATCCCGGCGCTCCCGCGCGCGCTCGGGATGGCGCCGCGGATCGTAGTGCGAGGGGCCGCGCACCATGCCCACCAGCAGCGCGATGTGCTCGGTGTCCAGGTCCTCCAGGCGCCGGCCGAACCAGAATTCCGCGCCTGCGGCCATGCCGTGGATCGCCTGCGCACCACGCTGTCCCAGATAGACCTGGTTGAGGTAGGCCTCGAGGATCGTGCCCTTGTCGTAGCGCGCCTCCATCAGCAGCGCGTACAGGATCTCGTTGAACTTGCGGCTCCAGGTCTGCTCGCGGCCGATGCCGAGCAGGCCGCTGCGTGCCAGCTGCTGGGTGAGCGTGCTGGCGCCCTGGCGCTTCTCGCCCGAACGCAGGTTGACCCAGGCCGCGCGCGCCATGCCGCTCAGGTCGATCCCGACGTGGTGGGCGAAGTCGCGGTCCTCGACCGCCTGCAGCGTGTCGGTGACCAGCTCCGGCACGTCCTCCACCCGCACCAGCCGGCGCTCTTCCTGCTTCTGCCCGTACAGGGTGGCGATGCGTGCGGCATCCAGGCGCGCGGACTTGATGGCGCGGCCCGCCGCCAGGTCCTTGAGGGTGCGCACGCTCCCGCCCGAGACGGTGGCCTCGATGCGGCTGGGACCGACCGCGCCGTCCACATCGCGGAAGCCGCGGCTGGAGATCGTCCAGCGGTTGCCCTCGCGCGCGTAGGTGCCCGGGCGTACGCCATCGCCTTCGCGGTAGGACGCGGCATCGAGTTCGGTCTTGAGCGTCTGCGCATCCATCGCCAGCCCCGGCGCCAGCCGCAGCGGCCGCGCGTAGACGCGCGTGGGCACCTGCCAGCGCAGTTCGCCGAACCGCTCGCTGATCTGGTGGTTGAGGTAGATCGCGTAGGGGACCAGGAAGCCGATCCCGAGGCCGATCGCCGCCAGGGTCCAGGTCACCAGCCGGCGGCGCCAGTCGCCGGTGGGCGACCCCCTGCCTGCCTGGTCGTCTTCGTCGTATTCGATTCGCGCCATGCACCCGTAGCCTGCACCGGGAATCAGCCGCGGGATGCGACAATCGGCGCGATGCCGAGTCTAGCCCACCGCTACGCAGCCCGCCCGGCCACCGCCCGCACGCGGTCAGCTGGAGTTGCATGCACATGAGCATCTGGCTGGCGGACGTGCGCCTGGGGCTCGTGCGGGCGCGCGGCCTGTTCCGGCGCGGGCTGGCAAGCCTGCGGACGCGCGGCTTCAGCCACACCTGGGAACGGTTGAAGCTGCAGTTCGCCCGCGCGCCGGCGCGGGCCCGCATGACACTGCTCGCCGCCGACGACAGCCCGTTCGCACCGTTCGCGGTGCCGGCCTCGGTTGAGCCCGAGGCCAGCATCGTGATTCCGGTCTACGGTCAGTGGCCACGCACGCTCGCGTGCCTGCGCGCCATCGCCGCGCATCCCCCGGACGTGGCGTTCGAGGTCGTGGTCGTGGATGACGCCTCGCCGGACGACACGCTCCAAGGGCTTGCCCGCGTGGAGGGCGTGCGGGTGGTCGCGCGCCCGCACAACGGCGGCTTCATCGCCGCCTGCAACGACGGCGCGGCGGCAGCGACCGGATCGGTGCTGGTGTTCCTCAACAACGACACCGTGCCGCAGCCGGGCTGGCTCGATGCGCTGCTCGAGACGTTCCGGACCCACCCGGACACGGGCCTGGCCGGGGCGCAACTCCTGTATCCGGACGGTCGCCTGCAGGAAGCCGGCGGCGTCGTGTTCGCCGACGGCAGCGCCTGGAACTACGGTCGGTTCGGTTCGCCGGACGATCCTCGCCATGCCTACGTGCGCGAATGCGATTATGTTTCCGGGGCGGCCCTGGCGATCCCGCGAACGGTCTTCCACCAGGTCGGCGGCTTCGACCGGCGCTATGCGCCGGCATACTACGAAGACACCGACTTGGCGTTCGCCGTACGCGCCACCGGTCTGCGCGTGCGCTACCAGCCACTGGCGAGGGTCGTGCACGACGAGGGCGCAACGTCCGGGACGGATACCTCGTGCGGTCCGAAGGCCGCGCAGGCGCGCAATCAGGCCGTCTTTGCCGCGCACCGGTCTGCCGCACTGGGCGCGCTGCCCCCGGCGGGGACCCTCCCCAGCCCGCCCGTCCTGCACCGCGACCCTCGCCCGGTCCTGGGCGGCGAGGCGACCACGCCCCGGCCCGATCGCGACTCGGCCTCCCTGCGACTGGTCAACCTGATGCGCCTGTTGCGCGATGAAGGCGCCCACGTCGTGTTCCTGCCCGCCGACCTGGCGCATGCGGGCGACTACACCCGGCGCCTGCAGCAGCTGGGCATCGAAGCCTGGTACGGGCCGCAAGCCAGGCGCCTGCCCGCCTGGCTGCGCGAACACGGGCAGCGGTTCGGGACGGTGATGGTCAGCCGCCATTATGTGATGCGCGAGCTGTTGCCTCTGGTGCGGACGCATGCCCCGCAGGCCCGCGTGGTATTCGACAGCGTCGACCTGCACTACCTGCGCGAGACGCGGACGGCGCGGCTCGCGGCCGACGCCGGCCTGCTCCGCAGCGCGACGCGCACGCGCGCGCTCGAACTGGAGATGGTGGAGCGCAGCGACATCACGATCGTGGTCAGTCCCGCCGAAGCGGACATGCTGGCGAGTGACATGCCTGGGGCGCGGGTAGAGGTACTGTCCAACCTCCACGAGGTCGCCGGGGCGGGACTGCCGTTCGCGGAGCGTCGGGACCTGGTTTTCGTTGGGGGTTTCCGGCATCCCCCCAATGCCGATGCGGTGCGCTGGTTCTGCGATGCGGTGCTTCCGCTGGTTGTCGAACGGTTGCCGGGGGTGAAGCTGCACTGCATCGGCATCGATCCTCCCGCCGACATCCAGGCGCTCGCCAGGCGCCCCGGCGTGCTGGTGCATGGGCACGTCCCGGACCTGGCGCCATACATGGATGGCTGCCGGGTTGCGATCGCCCCGCTCCGGGCAGGTGCCGGGGTGAAGGGCAAGATCAACCTCAGCATGGCCCATGGCCAGCCGGTCGTGGCCACCTCCGTCGCCATCGAAGGCATGCACCTGTGCGATGGCGTGGACGTGCTGCTGGCGGACGAAGCGGAGGATTTCGCCACAGCGATCGAGCGTCTCTACCTCGACCAGCCTCTCTGGACGCGGCTGAGCGAGAACGGCCACGCCAACATCGCGCGGCATTTCTCCACAGATGCGGCGCGCGCGACGGTGCAGCGCATCTTCTTCGAGCAGTGTGGCGCTGCTACGTAGGCGGCGATCGAGGACCAGTTCGGCGCAAGCCGGAGGCCCGACCCTACTCCCGCCTGCCGGAGGCGACCCGCAACCGCCGGTCGAACTCGGCCAATCCTGGCGCCGACGGATCCACCTCCCCGGCCGCAGCCAGCGCCGCCGCGGCCGGCTGCAGCTGGCCTGCGGCGAGGCGTTCGTCGCCGATCGCCAGCCAGCGCAGGGCGAGGCGGCGCTGCGCGTCGCCCAGCGCGCGACGGTCCTCGCCCAGCGTGTCGCGCGCATC
>JAEXLY010000270.1 GCA_023444765.1 Pseudomonadota bacterium
GCAACTTCGGATGCGCCGCCAGATCGGCGCGCGCAACGCGCCCGTCGCCGCGGGTGTCCAGCTCGGCGTAGCTCGGCTTTTTCTTCATCCCCTGCTCGGAGCCATCTGTCGCGCCGGTGGCGTCGTGGCGGGTCGGCGGCATGGCTTCCTCGTTGGGCGGCGGCTGGGTCACGGGGGTCTGGCTGGTGGGTGGCGTGGTGTCCTGCGCGAGCACGGTGCCGAATGCCATTGCCATGGCCAACGCGGTCAGGGCGAGCGTGCCTGTCGTCTTCATGGGTGTGTCTCCCGGGCTGTACGAAGAGCGGAAAGTAGGCGTCGGACAAGCGGCCCGGCGCAGACCAAGCACAGCACAGGCGGTCTTTGCAGGACGTGTTGACTCCACCCGGTCGCCATCACGCTCACCTTACGAGTCCGCCGCGTGCGCTTGTGCCGGCAGTTCCGCAGGAAGGGGCGAAGCAGCCACGGGAAAGATCGCCTTGTGCAGGCGCTGCCGCCGCCTGTCGATCACCCGTGTCCGCCCGCGGCCCAGGGCCCGCACCCGCGGGTGACGCGGGCAGCGCACCTACATCCCGTGCGCCCATGCCGGCAGCAGGCCGAAGGCGCCGAGCGCCATCCACACCGCCATGGCGATCATCATCAGGTTCTCGGTCAGCGAGACGAAGCCGAGCGGCACGTTGCTCGAGCCGCCCACGCAGGCGCACTTGAGTTCGCGGCGGTCGACATACACCGCCTTGAACACCGACACCGCGCCCACGGTACCGATGAACAGCGCGACCGGAACGGACAGCCAGGTCAGCACGCCGGCGATCATCAGGATGCCCGCCAGCCCCTCGGCGAAGGGATACACGTAGGCATACGGCACCCAGCGCCTGGCGAGCAGGTCGTAGTTGAGGAACATCGTCGAGAAGGACTCGACGTCCTGCAGCTTCAACAGCGCCAGCACGGCCATGCTGAAGGCGATGAACCACTCGCCGCCACGGACGGTGAACGGCGTGCCGTAGACCGCGACGCTGGCGGCGAGCGCCATCAGCAGGGTGATGCCGAACAGCGCGGCCACCGGCCGGTAGCTGGTCGCCTTGGGGTCGGCCACGCGCTTGCCGAGGTGGCGCCGCAGCGCGTCGTAGCCGCCGATCCGTTCGCCGTCGATGAACACCTGCGGGGTCGTGGCCACGTCGTGCTCGGCCTTGAAGGCGTCCGTCTCCGCGCGCGTGGTGAGCCAGCGGTCGTCGACCGCGAAGCCCTGGCTGCGCAGCAGGTGCCGGGCCTTCAGGCCGTAGGGGCAGACGTGCTGGTCCATCACCATGCGGTACAGGGTGGCGCGCTTGGCGGGCGCGCGGTCTGGCGTGTGCATGATCGCCTCCACGGGAATCCGGTTTCGACTGGCGGCCATGCTAGACGCCACCCCGCAAGAGCGGGTCAAACCGGGGTGCAGCGCGATCCCGCGGATGCGCAGGGTGAACGCCGCTTCCCATGCGGCATTCGCCGCGCCTCAGTCGCCGAGGTAGAAGCCAATCGGGATGAGTTCGACCGCCCAGCCCCCTTCCTCGCCCAGCGTGGCGGCCGGATGCATGGAGGCGAGGCGCACCGCCTCGTCGTGGCTTTCGGCCTCGATGACGAACAGGCCGCCCACCAGTTCCCTGGCCTCGGTGTAGGGGCCGTCGCTGACCTGCACCTTGCCCGCGCGCGGCCGCAGCGTCGTCCACTTGTCCGGCTCGCCGAGCGACGCGGACACCAGCACCTTGCCGGTGGCGCGCATCTTCTCGTCCAGCGCGGGGCACTGGCTGACCAGGGCGTCGACGGCCTCCGGCGTCATCGCGGCGAATTTGTCGAGGTTGTAGTAGGCGAGGCCCAGGTACTTCATGCGAGATCTCCAGCGTGGTGTTGCCCTAACGACGAAGCGGGTTGCCGGACTTCGACATCGTCCTAGCCAGACTGACTTGGCGTGTAAAGTCGCAGCTTCACATGTCCCTGGGACGAACAGGAGATTGAATGAAGTCGATCGGTGAGAGTCTGTTCCGACTGGAGAGGACGGGAACCCCGGCCCCCAAGCCAACATTGCAGCGGGTCAACGCAAAGGCGATCGGACTCCAGGAAAGCTGGTTTCGCGACGCGATATTTGCAGAGCCCGAGCTGGTGGTCGGGCCTTGCCGCATGGCCGGACGCATCCCGGCCGAAGAAGCCTGGCTGCCTTGGCGCATCGAGACCAACTTCGGTTCTGGCCCGATCGACGTACTCCTGATCTCATCCCACGGCCGCGTGGGCATCGTCGAGACGAAGCTGTCCTACAACCCCCAGAAGCGACGCGAAGTGGTCGCCCAGGTGCTCGACTATGCTCTGTCGCTGCAAGAAGCCGACCGCGAGGAGCTGCCGGAACTACCGAACCATCCAGCCGCACCGCTAGAGGAAGACCTGATTGAATGTCTCAATGCGGGCCGCTTCCTGCTGGTGATTGCAGGCGATGCGCTGGATCCACGTGCATTGCGCTTGTCGCAGTCCATGCTGGCCCGGCACCTCACCAGCGAGTGGGACCTCGCCATGGTCGACCTCAACCTCTATCGCACGGCAGCGGACGATCAGGACCTGTACCTGGTCCCGGAACTCCTGGGTACGGTGCTCAGCGACTTGCGCCAAGTGGTCCGCGTTGTCGTGGAAGGCGAATCGCCAAAGGCGCGCGTGATGGTGGACAAGATCGTCCACGAAGACGAACGCACCGGCAGATACAGCAAGCTCAAGTCCGTGGATGAGTTGCTGGCGGCGATCGAAACGAACCATCCGACGCAGGTGCCGGTCGCCCGCAGTCTCGTCGAGCAGATGCAGCGGACCGCAGCGCAGAGCAACGGCAGACTCACGTTTGGGCTGCAGCCGACTTCTGCCAGTCTGTATCACGATTCACCCATCGGACCACGACGATTCCTGACCGTGCGCACCGACGGGAGGTTTCGAGTTGTGCTGCATTATCTGCGCACGGCTGGATTGGAAGACGTGATCGACAAGGTTGTAGCTGCTGTCGCACCGACCATCACGCTCCGGCGAGAAGATCGCGCCGCGGGCATGCGTTACAACGCCGCCAATGAAACGGCCTTGCTGGAAGTGGTGAATCGCGTTGGCGCCATGGATGCATGATGCGCTCGACGAGTGCTTCGAGACGTTCCTGCGGCGCGTCGTCGACGCCACAACGCTGAGCTGGATTGCCCCGCGTTTTTGTGGAGAGTGTCAGACCCGAAGTCCTAATGCTGCAGCCCATCCAAAGCCTCGGCCGCCTTGACCTCGCCCAGCCGTAACGCCAGCTGCAACCAAGGTTTCGCAGAGGCGCTGTCGCCCTTCTCGACGTGCATCAACCCCGCGTTGTAGGCTCCGATCGCGCTTCCCATCCCGGCAGCGCGCTCGAATGCCGCCAGTGCCCGTTCCTGGCAGAGCATGAAGACATCGAAGCCGATGCCCGCCTGCACCACCCCGGCCGCGTTGTTGTCACCAGCGAACTGGTCCTCGAACTGCGCCATCGCGCCCGGCACCAGCGCCATCAGCACGTCCTCGCCACGCGCCACGCTGTACGGGCCGGCCTTCCACACGGAGAACGCCTGCCGGGTGGTGCGCATGGCGCCGGACGGGCTCAACCAGAGGAATCCATCGCTCCCATCCACCGGGACACCATCCAGGGCGACCGACAGCCGATGCGCGAGGGTGTCGCCACCGCCGTCCGGCCGGGCGGCCGTCCACGACCCCGCCAGGTGCACGCGAAGATAGCTGGCCGGCATTCCGGCGCGGACCGCGGCCGCCACTTCCGCGATCGTCAGGATGCGTCCTTCGGCGTCGTACATCCGCCAGGGACTGGTCTGCACGCCGATGGTGAAGACGTCGGGGATCTCCAGTGCCTCGAGCGCCGCGTGGGCCGCCCGGGCGCCCGGGACGCATTCCTCGGACGCCGGGTCGCACTGCGGGATCGACAGCACGCCCTCCAGCGCTGGCGCCTGTTCGCAGGCATGGCCCAACGCCGGCAGGAGCGCGATGGCGAGGCATGCAGCGAGTCGGCGGAGGGCAATCATGGCAACCACGCAGTGATTGGAGTGGCGATGCAGTCGGTGCGGTGCGTGTCAGCGTTCCCGACAAGTGTAGTAGCGGTGTTCGTCGTCCAGTGCCTGCTGCCATCCGTTCTCGATCCGCAGCATCACCAGCCCGCCCATGCAGGCGACGCCGAGCCGCCTGGCCTCGTCGGTGCCGTGCGGGGGCACGTTCAACACCTTTCGCGAAGGCTGCGGCCGGCCCCGGATGCGCGCCGTGCTCTGTCTGGTGCTGGCGTTGATGCGCTCACACTGGTCGCGGAACAGGTACGCGAAGGGATTGCGCCGGTTCTGCTCGGTGTTGATGCTGCAGTCCTGAGGCTTCTAGTAGGACACGTCTCCGGAGCCGGAGGCCTGCGCCCATGCGCCAATGGACACTGTCATCGCAACGGCGGTCAATGTCGTTCGTCTCACTGTCTATCCAGTAAAGAAAATGAACCTGACCCCATTCTCCGATACCACGGGTAGAAGCGGCCACAATCCATTGTGGGTGAACCAGATGGAATCATCGATTAGCGTTCGCTTCATTCACCTTCCCCACATCTTCGGCACCGTTCCACCGCACCCTGTTCCACTCCAACTTGCGGCTGCGCCAGTGACTATCGATGGCCTGGGTAAAGTCAGCGCGCACCAGCTTGCCGCGGGCGAGTAGCCAATCGTCGTCCTCACGACGCACCACGACGCCCTCCAGACCGCCATTGCGGTGGCGACTCTTCCAGCGCGCCACGCCGTCCACAAGCATTCCGACAGTCTGTAGACCAACCGCGATGCGGGGAACGGTCGCGAGACCCAAGGCAGAAGCCAGCGCGTCACGACGACGGGTGCTCCAGAAGCGCCCAGTGTTCCGGTCGTAGACGTCGAACAGCAACCACCAGTCCGGCAAGGCAGGATAGTCCAGCGAATGACGGGCAGCGCACCATTCACCAAAGGCGAGCAGCGTTTCGCCCAACGCATCGACCAAACCATTCTCATGCAAGGCCATCCATTCGGGCAGGCGCTGGAACTGGCCGGTATGTGGTTCGATCAGATACTGGCCGCGATTCTGGGCCCGGAGTCGACCATCTGGGGCTACCGAGAAGCCGAGATTGGCGCCGTCGAGCTTCTCTTCCACTACCACGGGACCGGACAACAACTTCGCGACCTCATGGGCTGCCAGCACCTTGTCGTCACGCGACACGCCCTCGCCGAGCCAGGCGATGTGCGGAATGTGGGGAAACCGGTAGAAGTCAGTCACTTCGGGAGCGCCGGAAGCGGTTCCTGTGGGTATTTTGCCTCGAAGAATGCGCAGATGTCAGCGGGACAGAGAAACTCAACATGCACGCCCGCCCCCGCCAACTCAGGCCACCAGCGCAGCCATTTGCAATCAGCCGCTTGCAGAATCGGGGGCTTTGATGGGTGCGCATTGGCAACCGCGGGGAACTTTCGATCCGGCGGATCGAACTCCGGCTCCAATTGCGGCAGCGGGAACTCATGAAAACAGTCCGTGGCATGTTCCGAAATTACGACGCACTGCACACGGCGCGAGTTCGCCTGATTCTGAAGTAACCACTTCAGGAACTTGGCTCCCGGACCCGAATGTCGCTTTGTGTCCAGCTTGCGCAGGTATTCACCGAAGATGCGATAGCCATCATCAACCACCACCGTGTCGCCTTCCATGATCTTCTGCAATTGTTCGACACATGCCAGCACGCACTCCTCACTGACATCGTCGTGTCTTCTTTCGGCAACCAGAAGGACGTTGGTATCGACAACAACCTCAGCCACGATCAGCCTCACGCTCCTTAATTTTTCGATGCATTGCAGCCTGTGTCCTTGCCGCAACATCACCCATCTCGTCGCCGAAAAAGTTCGCAGGCCAGTTCTCAATGTTGCCGTACAGATCCAGCTTGAGCGACTCCAGATCGAGTCCTGACTTGGATTGCCGGGCAAAGTACACCGCCACATCGTGGGGGGATATCAATTCTTCCGCGATCCTGCGCTGCAAGCGCATCAGAAAATGCTCAGAGTGACTTTCAACGATGAGCTGAACGTTGCGCGGAGACCCATTCTCGTAGGCCTGGACGGCGCTGATGAACGCGTCGGCCAACTCCGCCTGCACTTGTGGATGCAGATGGATCTCAGGCTGCTCCATCCACACGGTCGAATGTGCCGGTGCATAGAAAGCCTGAACCAGTGCAGGAAGGACTTGCGAGACGCCAAAGCCAACATCTGTCAGCTTTACTTCCGGAGCGTCATGACGGGCGCGTACCAGCACGTCATACTCCTTGCGACCCTTGCCAAGCGACTGGACGCGGAAGCTGTCGATTACTCCCAGATCATGGAGCCACGCCGCGATGAACTTGTCGAAGGGCGCCTTGGCTTTGCGATAGCCACGGTTCAGCGAGCGGCCCGATTGCGTTGCCGACAACAAAGCGGGAATGGCAAGTTCTCCACGTGGACCGACATCCTGCACGACGTCTCCCGCCCAAGAATAGGTTCTTTTGGGCGGTTCGCGTAAGGGACCCAGATAGGTCAGATCTCCCAGCAGGCTTTCCAGCGCCAGAGGAAACTGGCTCAGGGAGTCGGCGTTCTGGTAGCGAGCCAGGGTGACATCGGAGAACCGATAGAATTTCTCAGGCGCTTCAATGGGCCATTTGCGGCCTTGTTTCGTGACCAGCCGCATTGGGTCGACATCAAGGAAGGCCTTGCCGTTCTCGTGCACGCCGTGCCGAGCGGAAAGCTGAGCCTCGCCTGCGGCGTTCTTCAACTCATAACAGAACGACTCAACCGCTGGCAGGCCGCGCGCATCCGCCTGCAATACCGATGTTAGCGCCATCCTGTCACCCGAGTATCCGACCTTGGGTTGCAGGGGGTCGCGAAACATCGCAGAGCTTGGCAATTGCCAACCGAGCGAAAACTCCAACTTAGCTTTGAGGTCGTGCCCATGCAGACAATCCTCAAAGCTGCCGAGGTCTATGAGCGAATTTGCATCGCCAAGGTGCAGGGCACGACGACGATCGGTCAAGAAACTCGTCTGTTTCAGGCCAAGCAACAAATGGCCTAAACTGCTCTTACCGGCGCTGTTCGAACCAAAAATGATCGTCAGTGGCGCCAGCCGGATCGGCCCTGTGTCCTTCCATGCCTTGAAGTTCTTGATCTGCAAGTGCGTCAACATCAGTGCAACTCTCCGGATTCGAGTTGGTCCCAAACGGCGAGTCCAAGGTGTTGGGTGCGAGATTGGGCATATTCGCAGATTTGGTTTTTTCTTGAGGACGCGGAAGTCTTCACTGGGATAGTCTGCGCCCATCAGGTCCGCTGGGTCGAGGATATATAGCGCAGTTCGGCGGCCAGCTCGGCGGTGTGGCGCCTGGGGCTGTCTGGATGAGCGGTTCGGGCCACAAACGATCGCTGGCGTACTCCGGCTCCACACGCTGGCTGAGATCTTCCGCGCGAACTGAAGTAGAGGACCGCGCAGGCCTGCTGTAGCCCCCGATCAGATGTTGCCGAAGTGCAAAGACGTCCATCTCCCCTCCCCTCTAATCGCTGACCAACCGGGAGCCTGCCCCCCACCATTGTGGCAGGCCTACATGGAGCGCACGACCCATCGACCGATCCGCTGCGACCCTGAACGGGGGGATCTCTGTCATTCGACAACGATTTATCTCCACCAGCCATACCGCAATGCAGCCTCTGCGTCATGTGCAGGTCAGAGGCCGGTGAACCGATCGATCGATGCAAGCGCCGGCCGACAGTGGCGTAGGCGTCCAGCGCCCGCGGGGCGCCGACGGATGTCACCAGATGCCGGCGGTGACTTGTTGACAGCGGAGATTTAGCACGGCGTTAAGCCGCAGGCGACACTTACGCCCAAGTCCACGCTCCGCTCCTACGGATCGCCGGCAGTGGCAGTCTGCGAAGGTGGTTGCTTGCGTCGCTTACCACGACAGCCGCGCCGTCACCCGCGCCTCGTCCACCTCCAGCGAGAACTCCCACCCGTTCCGCTCGCACAGGCGCTGCACGATGCCCAGGCCCAGGCCGTAGCCGTTCGACGCCGGGGCGCCGTCCGGGGTGGGCCGGCCGGCCTCGTCGCCGCTGCGGCGGTTGGTGACCAGCAGGTCGCGCGCGCGGATGCGCACAGTGATCGGCCCCTGGCCGGCGGGCGTGTGCTCGAACGCGTTGCGCACCAGGTTGGTGACCGCGATCAGGAACGCCTGCGGGTGCCCCTGGACGACGGGTGTGGCCTGGCTTTCGACATGCACGTCGACGTCGACGCCCTTGCCACCCAGCAGGTAGCGCTGCTGCTCGATCGCCCGGTCCACCAGCGGCGCCACCCGGAAGCGTTCGCCGTACTGCCCGTCGTCGGCTTCCCGGGCGATGCACAGGAACATCTCGATCGTGGACTTCATCTCGGCCGTCGCGCGGCGGATGCGGTCCACCGCCTTGACGTCCTCGGCCGACAGGTCGCCCTGCTCCAGCAGCTCGATCGCGCCGGTGATCACGGTGATCGGCGTGCGCAGTTCGTGGCTGGCGGAGCCGGTGAAGTCGCGCTCGCGCACCACGAAGGCGCTGATGCGCTCGAGCGTCTTCTCGATGGTGCCGGCGAGCAGGCCCACCTCGTCGCGCCCGAAGCGGCCGGACTCGATCAGCTTGTGGTCCCCGGCCGACAGGTGTTCTAGGTCGATGCCCGCCACCACGTCGGCCAGCTGCCTGACCGGCGCGATCGCCCGGCGCATCACCAGCACCCCGAGCCCGAAGCCCAGGGCGCCGAGCACGCCCACCACGCCGGTGATGACGAGCAGCCACCACCAGTCCTCGGACGAGGCGGCCTCGATCCCGGCGACGTCGAACACCACGAAGGCGCGCCCCTGCGGGTTGTCGGCGGGGACGACCGCCACGTGCAGTTCCTCGGACACGAACTCGTACGTACCTTCGCCTGGCCCGTGCGCCGCCCAGTCCCGCAGCGGTTCGGGCAGGCTCACGGCGTCCTCGTAGCCGCGCAGGCTCAGCGACAGGTCGGGATAGCGCTCGGCGGCGTGCCGCAGCTGGTTGGCCAGCACCCGGTCTTCGCTGAAGCGGATGGCGCCGTAGAACGCGAACCCCCAGGCCACGCTGAGCCCGACGACACACAGCGCGAACGCGACCTCGACACGCTTGCGCAGGCTGTGCCGCGACACTACCGGGCGTCCTCCGCGATGCGGTAGCCGATGCGATGGATGGTGTGGATCAGCGGGCGGTCGAACGGGCGGTCGACGGCCTGGCGCAGCTTGTACATGTGCGACCGCAGCGCATCGCCATCGGGGCGCTCGTCGGCCCACAGCAGGGTTTCCAGTTCGTGGCGGTCCACCACCGACGGCGACTGTTCCATCAGCCGCCGCAGCAGCTTGATGCCGGCGGGGTTGAGTTCCACCCGGCGCCCCGCCCGGTGCACCTGCAGCGTGGACTGGTTCAAGGTCATGTCGGCCACGGTCAGCAGCTTGTCGGTGTTGCGGTGGAGCGAGGCGAGGTTAGGAGCGCAAATGTCGCCAAAAGGTCTCCAGCCGGCGGCCGCGGACGCAGGTGTGCACGGGCCGGACAGGCATCGGTATGCGCTTGGGTGAGGATGGCGGTTGGGCGGGGCGCGGCGCGTTTGCAGCGGCGGCCCGGGCGCGTCCATGCGCCCGCACGAAGCGCTAGTCCGCGCCCAGTCTCCACGCCAGTCCCGACACGCGCCGCACGTGCCGCGACAGCGCCTGGCGCAGTACCGGTTCACCCGTGACCAGGTGCAGTTCGCTCCTGGCGCGGGTCAGTCCGGTGTAGACCAGCTCACGCGAGAGCACCCGGTTGTCGCGCGCGGGCAGCAGCAGCCAGACCGCGTCGAACTCGGAGCCCTGGGCCTTGTGCACGGTCATGGCGAAGGCGCTGTCGTGCGCCGGCAGGGTGGCGGGATGGAAGGCGCGCGGATTGTCGGGCGTGTCGCCGGGGAACCAGGCCACGAGGTGGCCGTCGCCGTCCTGCAGGCAGATGCCGATGTCGCCATTGAACAGGCGGTGGCGATAGCTGTTCTCGGTGACCAGGACCAGACGTCCATGGAAGCCCTCCTGCGCTGGGGCGCCGCGGCCACGCGGCGAGGCGTCGAGGCGGCCGCGCAGCAGCGCTTCGATCCGCGCGTTGAGCGTGCGCGCGCCCTGCGGGCCTTCGCGCACCGCGGTGAGGATGCGCAGGCGCGTGGCTTCGGCGAGCGCGGCGGCGGGGGTGTCGGCCTCGGCCAGGGCCTGCCAATGGCCGAGCAGGCGCTCGCGATGCGCCTGCAGCGGGTCGCCGCCGTCCTCGTAGTGCACGTTCGACAGGCGTCCCGCGCGCAGCAGCGACAGCGCCTGGTCGCCATCGCCTTCGCGCACCGCTTTCGCCAGCGGCGCGAGTTCCAGCGTGTCGGACTGGCGGTAGCCGCGGACGAGGTGGACGCGGCGTCCGCCGAACGCGGGCTGGGTGCTGGCGGTCCCGGTCGGGGACGCGGGCGTCCCCAGCAGCGGCGCCAGCGCACGGCCCTCTTCGGCATCGAGCGCGTCGCCCGGGCCGGCGGCGCGCAGGATCGCGGCCAGCACGTCGCCGGCTTCGACCGAGGGCAGCTGGTCGGGATCGCCGAGCAGGACCAGGCAGGTGCCGTCGGCGACGGCGTCGACCAGCTTGGCCATCAGCGGCAGGTCGATCATCGAGGCCTCGTCGACCACGACCACGTCGTATTCGAGCGGATTGGCCGCGTCGTGGCGGAAGCGCGGCGAGTCGGGCAGGGTGCCGAGCAGGCGGTGCAGGGTGCTGCCGCTGGCGGGCAGGGCGGCGCACAGCGCGGGGTCGATGCCTGCCGCTTCCAGTTTCGCCAGCGCATTGCGCACGCTCTCGGCCATGCGCTCGGCGGCGCGGCCCGTGGGCGCTGCCAGCGCGATGCGCGGCGCGGGCGCGCCGGACTGCTCCGCCTGCGCGGCCAGCAGCACCAGCA